>JAEZUZ010000042.1 GCA_023443345.1 Bacillota bacterium | reverse complement strand
TCTTTGTGCAGAGGATGTAGATAAATTTTTAGAAATTTTAGAAAGAAACTAGCCAGGTATGGATTTTTTAAAAGAAGCTATAGAATATGTACTTGGATTGGGAGCTTCTATATTTGTTCCAATAATCATGATATGCATAGGTATATTAGTAGGACAAAAACCATCTAAGGCAATTCTTTCTGGTCTCACCTTAGGAGTTGCTTTTACAGCTATGAATGTAATATTAGAATTTATGTTTGTAAGTATTTCTCCTGTTACAACTGCTTTTACACAAAATACCTCTATAGAGTTAAGCACAGTAGATATAGGCTGGTCTCCTATGGCTGCTATTTCTTGGGCTTGGCCATATGCACTTATTATGTTTCCACTGCAGATAGGCATAAATTTAATAATGTTATCTTTAAGACTTACAGATGTACTTAATGTAGATTTATGGAATGTATGGAATAAAGTTTTTACAGCACTTATAGTATCTACAATTAGTGGCAGTGTAATATTTGGTTTTATTGCTGGTATAATTCAAATAATAGCAGAGTTAGTATTTTCATCTAGCATACAAAAAAGGGTTCAAGAACTCACAAATATACCTGGAGTGACCTGCTCTCAATGTATGGCATTGCAGGCAGTATGGATGAATCCATTAAATAAGATATTAGATAGAATTCCCTTTCTTGGAGATATTCACATCGATATTCAAAAGTTAAAGAGGAAGATAGGTATATTTTCAGAAAATAGTGTAATGGGATTCATTATAGGCTTACTTTTAGCGATATTTGCTGGTTATAGTTTAAGCGACTCCCTTAAAGTTGCTATAAAAGTTGCTTCTTCTTTGGTTCTTTTTCCAACGGTTGCAAATTTATTTTTACAGGCTCTTTCACCTATTGCAGAGTCTGCAGGTGAATTTATGAAAAGGAAGTATAATTCAAGAGAAATATTTGTAGGACTTGATTGGCCATTTTTAGCTGGAAGAAGTGAAATATGGATAGTATCAATTATACTTGTGCCAATTGAAATAGCTTTGTGCTTTATACTTGCAAAGATGGGTCTTAATAATGTAATTCCATTAGTAGGTATTATAAATATAACGGTATGTGTACCTGCATTTATAATAACTAATGGCAATATATTGAGAATGTTGATAATAGGGACAGTATTTACGCCATTTTACTTGATAGTTTCATCTTTATTAGCACCTACACTGACAACTCTAGCCAAAACAGTCTCAACTATAGAAATACCAGCCGGACAAATGGTCACATTCTTTGGAATAGAAGTTCCCCTTTTTAGATATGTACTTTCTCTTGCTTTTTCTGGAAAGATTTTAGGGATTGCACTATTAATTACATTTATACTTTTATTAGTATGGTTAGTAATGGATTTTAAGAAGAGCTCTAAGGTAAAAAGGTAAGTTTTATAAGATGATTAAGTTAGTGGTTACAGATTTAGATGGGACAATGTTAAATAGAGATAGTAGGGTAAGTAAGGCAAGTAGAGAAGCAATCAAGAAGGCCAGAGAAAAGGGAATAAAAATAGCTGTTGCAACTGGAAGGCCATACAGAGGAACTTTGCACATCTTAAGACAAAGCGGGCTAATTGATGATGACAACCTTTCTATTTATAATACGGGAGCCTCTATCCAAAAGAATTCAAGTGGAGAGAAGGTTTTAAGCAATGAGCTCACTCTAGAGGATATGAAAGAATTGAAATACTATACTAGAGGACACAATGTAAACATAGTAGGATATGCTTCACAGGCAATATATTGTGAAGATGACATTTACTATAAAGGCCTGATATGGGATTCAAAGTCATTGAGGATGCCGATGTACTCAACAATAGAAAAGGGTCAGCTCTTTGAGAGAATAAATATCATGGGAGATGAAGATAAAATCATGGAGGCTTTTTCAAAAATCCCTGACAGTTTTAAAAATAGATTTTATATTATTAAGCACGAGACATTTTCGATTGAATTTCTAAATAAGAAAGCGGGCAAGGCCAATGCATTAATTAAACTTTGTGAGTATTTAGATGTAGATTTAAATAGTGAGGTTTTAGTCTTAGGTGATGGCAAAAATGATATAGAGATGCTAAGTGTGGCAAAAAATTCTGTGGCGATGGGAAATGCCATAGATGAGGTAAAGGCAATTTGTAAATATCAGACACTTAGAAATGACGAAGAGGGTTTTGCATTAGCACTTGAGAGGTTTTGTGAACTTCATAAATAAGAAAGGGAATCACAATGGCAATCACGATTAACATTTATTATACAGGTATAAATGGCAATGCAAAGAAATTTGCTCAAGAAATGATTCAAAGTGGTATAGTCAATGATATTCGTTTAGAAGAGGGAAATCTTCGCTATGAATATTTTTTTCCTATGGAAGATGAAGAGACAGTACTTCTAATCGATAGTTGGGTAGATCAACAGGCACTTGACTTTCATCATGCTTCTCCTATGATGGAGAAAATAATACACCTGCGTGAAAAATATGACTTGCACATGAGAGTGGAGCGTTACTTCTCTGATAATAGTTATGATCAAAAAAGTGATAAAGATTTTATAAGAGAGTAAATTTAAATACTATCTTTTGCCGGAAGGATTATTCCTAAAATCTTCCGGTTTTTTGTGCTAAAACTTGTATTATGTTTTTAAGACTGCTTGTTTTTTAGAAATTGATGTTATTTGAGGTCGTTTTTAATAACCATAGTCTCTACATCACTATGCTATAATAAAAGAGTAGGTAGTAAAAAATTATTATCCTATTAGAATTAAAAAAAGGTCTATTGGAGAGCCTATGAAGTTTTAAGAGGATAATTTTTGAAAAAAGGAGTTACAAATGATATATACAAATCTATATTCAGATTTTAAAGAATACGAATTTAGCAAGCCAATATATGACATGCTTCTATATTTAAGAGATACTGATCTTACAAAGATCCAAAAAGGTTCTTACAGATTTAAAGATACAGACATTTTTATAAATTGTTTTGAAGTAACTTCAATAGAAGATACAGAAAGAGAGAGACTTAGTGAGTGTCACAGGGACTATGTAGATATTCAGATCTCAGTAAATGGCAATGAAGTTTATGGTTTTGCTACATACTCAGAGGATAATGAATTATTTGAAGAAAAAATTCAAGATCTAGATAGCCTAATATATAGAACTATAAATAATGAAAAGACTGTTAAAGCTAATAAAGGAGATGTGTTTATCTTTTATCCAAATGACATACACAGGGCTTATTATAAAAGTTCAACTATTCCAAAGAGCAGAAGAATAGTTGTAAAAGTTCCTGTAAAGGATTTATAAATAATTAACCCTCTAACACAATGTTAGAGGGTATTTTTAATTGTTTTCTATTAAATATTGTGCTTTTTATAAAGTTTATATTATTATCATTTTATAATGGTGGAATTTCTGAAAAATCAACAGTCCAT
>JAEZUZ010000089.1 GCA_023443345.1 Bacillota bacterium | reverse complement strand
TTTAATGCAGGTGCTATTCTAAATCCAATATCTGTTGAATTGATATGCTCAATATCTAGATTAAGTTTAGAGCACAACTCTATGAAATTAGCTCTCTTAAAGTTTTTAATTTCACCAAGTCCTCTTTTGACAATTGCCCTATTTACGGTCTTTAATGGCATAACATCAGAGATTGTACCAAACATAGCAAGAGTAGAAGCCCCATTTGGTTCAATAAATCCATATTTTTTTAAAGATTTAATCAAAAGATATACTATTCCAGAGCCTGATACATCTTTTAAATGAGGTTCTGTGAGCTTAGTATTTACAACTAGAGTATCTGGGATTTCTTCTTTAGGTTCATGATGGTCTGTAATGAGGACCTCTATAAACTTTTCTTTTAATTTTTTTACTTCCTCTACACTTGTTATTCCACAATCAACAGTGATTAAAAGATCTACGTCTTTAATTAATTCCAATGTTTTTTCATTGAGTCCATACCCATGTACATATCTATTTGGAAGAATAATTCGTACATTATTAAATCCATTTATCTTTAAAAAATCGAACATTAACACTGAAGAGCTCATTCCATCTACATCATAATCTCCAAGAATTAGAATTCTCTTTTTCTTATAATCGTTTAGAACTTTGCTGACTTCAATTGTTTTTTGCAATTCAAAATTTTCAAGATAATTATCCCATTTTCTATCTTCTTCTTCATTTATATCTAATCTAGTTGCGATTATATTTGCATATGCAAAAGAAATCCCTCTTTGCTGAGCGATTTCTTCAACTAATTCTCTATCATTTTCAATTATATTGTATGAACTTCTATATAAATTCATGAGATCATATCCAAAGTTTCTCTATGTGATTTAACTTTTTGTCTTTCTTTTTCAAGTTCACTTTTTAACTGAGAAACTTCTCTTTTATAAAATTCAACCTTAAAAATATGATAAAGATATACAAGCAGTGCGCCAAGAAAGAATGTCAAAGGAAGTAGTATCCCAAGAGACATATATATCTTAGTGAAGATAAAGTTTACTCTTACCTCATATAAATTTAAGAGGCAGAATAATAGAAATAATGCAAGTATAACTAGAAGTATTATTTGTTTTATGGTAAGTTTCTTCTTTTGTTTGCTATTTTCCATTAATTCTTCCTTTTACTCTTAATATATGACCATGTTGGGCCTGCAAAGAAAATACTTGAATAGGTACCTGTGATTATACCTGCCATAAGTGGTAGTGCAAATTCTCTCAAGCTTGCTGAACCAAACAAAAATAGTGCAAATACTGTTACAAAAGTAGTAAGTGAGGTCAAAATTGTCCTTCTTAGTGACTGTGTCATTGAATGATTTACAACATAGTCATAATCGCCTTTTTTAAGTAATCTTAAGTTAGATCTAATTCTATCAAAAATTACAATCGTATCATTTATTGAGTAACCTACTATTGTAAGAATTGCAGCAATAAATGTACTATTTACAACAATTTGTAGTAATACATAGAAGCTTAGCATAACTAAGACGTCATGAAGTAATGCAATAATTGAAATTGCTCCATATAGAAATTGGAATCTAAACCAAACATATACAAGCATACATATTGTCGCTATAAATATACTAATTAATGCATTTCTTGTGATTTCCTTACCTACAGATGCTCCAAATTGCTCTCCTTCAAGAAAATCTTTATCATTTAATGAATACTTGCTTTGAACAAGCTTAAATATTTCACTTCTCTCTTGAGAATCCAGTGATTCCTGTGTTTTAATAATTGCAATCTTGCTGTCTTCTGGATCTTTGTCAATCTTTGGATGTAAATTCTTGCTCTCTATTGCGCTTTCAACATCTTCAGTATTAAATTCTTGATTTATATTTATTGTTATTCTTGTCCCACCTTTGAAGTCAATTCCATAGTTCAATCCCTTAACAAAGAATAGAGATATTCCTATGAGAATAACTACAAGTGAAATAGCCCAATATAGTTTTCTGAACTTGACGAAATTGATATGTGCATCTGAAAGTCTACTTCTCTTTCCATAAAGCATTGGATTTTGAAGAGATTTATAGCTTGAAGCAGAGTTTAACATCAATCTTGTTATAAATATTGCTGTAAATATACTAAATATAATACCTAGCATAAGTGTTATAGCAAATCCCCTGATTCTTCCCTCACCAAATTGATATAAAACAATTGCAGCTAAAAGAGTAGTAGTATTTGAGTCAAATATAGCTCTACTTGCATCTTTGTATGCATTTTTAACTGATGCAAAAATATTATGTCTTAATCCTATTTCATCTTTAAGATTTTCAAAGATAATTATATTGGCATCTACTGCCATACCTATAGAAAGGACTAAACCTGCAATACCTGGCAGCGTCATTGTTGCTTTAAGTAATATAAATGTAGCAAATAATAATGATGCATATAGAACTAATGAAATTGAAGCCAATAGTCCTGCTAATCTATAGAAGAATATCATTATGATTACTGTTATTAAAAATCCTATAAGAGCTGCCTTAACTGATTTTTCAAGAGCTGACTTACCTAATGTAGGGTCAACAATACTAGTCTTAACTTCTTTCAATTCAATTGGAAGTGATCCACCTTTGATTAAATCTGCTAATATCTTTGCATCTTCAACAGTAAATTTTCCTTCAATCATGATGTTATTAGTATCTAAAACTGTTGAAACTCTAGGGGCACTAATAACTTCATTATCTAGTACTATTGCAATTTGTCCCTGTCTATTAGGATATGTAGTTGTAATATTCTTAGAAGCCTCTCTAAATGCATCTCTTGCTTGATCATCTAATTTCAAAGATACAATAGGCTGTCCATATTGATCCTGAGATACAAATGAATCTTTGATATTCTTACCTGTAACTAAAAGATTAGATTTAAAATCCTTTACTTGCATTTTTTCAGCAGCAATGCTATCTGGATCAACTACATAAAATTCAAGTATAGCTGTCTTTCCTATTATATCAAGTGCCTTAGTAGCATCTTGAGTT
>JAEZUZ010000075.1 GCA_023443345.1 Bacillota bacterium | reverse complement strand
TATTTCTGTGAATTTGACGGGCCAAGACCTAGAAAATTATGTATAAAGATAATAGGGAGCAGGGATGAATAGGATAGATTCACAGCAAGACCTATATGTTTTAATGGAAAATACCATAAAAATAGGGGCTCTTATTATTGAAAGTGGAGCAGAGGTATATAGAGCAGAAGATAGTATATATAGAATTATGAATAGCTTTGGATTTAATGAAGTTTCTGTATTTGCGACCCCTATCATGCTTCTTGTTTCTGTAAGAGCCTTTGGTCAAAACAATACAGATTCTGTAAGAATTACGCCTTCTGCACCTAATTTAAGTAGGATATATAAGATAAATCAGCTATCAAGAGACATTGCAGAGAAAAAAGTAAATTTAGAAGACATAACTGCTAGAATTCAAGAGTTAAAGGAACATACTTCTATGAGTTATATCAATAGAATTATATTTTCTATAATTGCTTGTTCTGGCTACTGTTATTTATATGGTGGAACAATTTTAGAGTGTGTCGTTTCTGGTTTTGTTACAGCATTAGTAGTATCGTTTATGCCTTATTTAGCTAGAAAAAAGATAAATTACTTTTTGAGAACCTTCATTGGAAGTGCATTAATAGGGTTGCTTTCAGTAGTTATTGAAAGCTTTTTAAAACTTCCAGTAAATAAGGACTTTATAATAATAGGTGCCATTATTCACTTTGTACCTGGTGTTGCTCTTACAAACTCAATGAGAGATATGATGAGTGGAGATTATCTATCTGGTACGATGAAACTCATTGAAGCGACATTTACAGCTTTTGCAATCGCTCTAGGTATTGGAATATTCTTGGGGTTGGTAAAATGATTGAGACAATATTTGAATTTATCATTAAATTTCTAATAGCATTTATTACAACTTATGCCTTTACTATATTATTTAATTTAAATAATAAAACTTTTAAATTTTTTGCTTCTTTATCAGGTGGCATAGGATATCTAGTATATTTATTTTTTATCAATTACAAGAATTCAGCTGTTCTTGGATGTTTTTTTGGAGCCTTATTTGTAGGTATGTTTGGTGAATATTTAGCTAGAAAGTTAAAGGCACCAGCTACTATTTTTATAATTCCTGGTATATTTCCAATAGTTCCAGGTTACGGGATGTACTATACAATGTTGGCAATTGTTGATCAAAATTATAGGCAGGTTATGGTACTTGGATTTTCTACATTTATAAGCGCCATATCTATAGCTATAGCTGTAATGTTAAGTACAATTTTTTCTGTTTCATTAATAAGAGTAAAGAGGGAAAGGATTAAGTGAATATATTAAAAGATAAGAATAGTATAAAGAGATTTATTTTGTTTTTTTTCTGCATAATTGTTTTAATACTTGGATTTATTCTAGATCATGATGATGTCTTAAATAAGTTAAAAATTATATATATGTCAGATGGTGTGTTATTTACAGATTATACTCATCTTACAACCACAGGTGTTGCAATGATAAATGTTGCTATAGTGGGACTTTTTTGCACTATACTTATGATTGTAACAAGAAAAGATGTGACAGGACTTACCATCGGAGCATTTTTTACAAATGTTGGCTTTTCCTTTTTTGGAAAGAACTTATTTAACATATTTCCATTTTTTATAGGTGGATATCTATATTCTCTATTTTCTAAAAAAAGGCACTATGAATTAATTGATTCGATAATGCTTTCAACTGGGGTAAGTCCTCTGGTGAGTTTTATTGCCCTTAATAAAATGTTTCATCCAGCACTTGCTGTAAGTCTTGGAATAGCAGTGGGAATTTTTATAGGATTTATATTTATGCCACTTCTATCAATGGGAGCAAGTTTTCATAGAGGATATAACATCTATAACTCAGGATTTGTACTAGGAGTTATAGCAATGGTTTTTATACGGATATTTACAATGTTTGATGTTCCTGTAGAGGCTGTTGGATATCCAGTTACAGATAACTACGAAAATAGCATGGTACTATTTGTGTTTTTCATAGTTGTATTTTTTACGGGATTTGCATTAAATAAATTTTCTTTTAGAGGATATGGTGAGCTTCTAAAAAATACAGGTAGAAATCCAAGTGACTTCTTAAAACTATATGGTGCTCCAGTTACAATGATGAATATGTCAATAATTGGAACAATGGCACTGGTATACTCAATAGCTTCAGGCGGCGAAATATCCGGTCCAGTTATAGGTTGTATTCTTACAATATTTGGATTTGGTGCGTTTGGAAAGCACTTGAGAAATATAGCTCCTATATTTCTTGGGATATTAATAGCACAGTTTCTAAATATTCACGATACCCATTCTACCTCTAGCATGGTATCGGCTCTCTTGGGAACTACACTGGCTCCTATAGCTGGAGAGTTTGGAATATTATGGGGAACTTTAGCGGGAATTGTCCATGTGGGTGTTGTTTCACATGTAGTATATTTACATGCTGGATTCAATCTATATAACAATGGGTTTGCAGGTGGATTTGTAGCGGCAATATTTGTTCCTATAATTGAGGACTTAAGAAAGATAAGAAAAAACAATAAATTGAATATAAGAAAAAGAAAAAGCAGAGAGTAAACTCTGCTTTTATCATTTATAGAAATTTAATCATCTTATTGAACTGCTGATCTTGCATTGCCTGTTTTATTTTTGCTTCTTCTTTTATTACACCAAAAGGCATTTGTGCAATAAGTTTATAACTCTTTGGAATGTTGAATTCTTGAGATAGTCTCTCATCTATTAACGGATTGTAGTGCTGCAAGCTTGCACCATAACCATGAGAGGATATAGTGTTCCAGAAGTTTACTTGAAGCATTGCGTTTTGTTGCACTGACCAAGATGGGAAATTGTCCTTATATAGAGGAAATTTATTCTGTAATCCTCTAACTATATCTAGGTCTTCATAGAAGAGAATTGTACCGTATGCTTGCTTAAATCCATCGATTTTCTTCTTTGTCATAGCAAAAGCTTCTTCATTTGGTGAAACCTTCTTAAGCTCTTCAAGAGTTATATCCCACATTTTGTTGTGATTTTCTCCTGTTAATATGTAGATTCTCTGATTTAAAGAGTTAAAAGAACTAGGTGCAGTTCTAATTATTTCTTTGAAGTCTTTAAATAATTCTTTTTCATCAAAGTTCTCACTTGTAAGATTATATTGGCTTCTTCTTTTTTTAATTGATTCTATCATTGTATCTCCTTTATATTGTCTTTATCAGTTAAAATAGTCAATTTATCTCCCGGCTTAATAAATGCCTGTGAAGGTGAAATGTCCTTAACTTTTAGATTGAATACTTTTCCATCGCTACTTTTTATGTAGAAATATGTATTAGAGTCAATTACAACCTCTTTAATTTCTTTTACTTCAATTTCAAGAGTTGTAAAATCAGATGGGTTTGTATTTTCTGAAGGATTTTCCTTAAGGTAGTTATTTAGGACTTCTTCGACACTCTCTCCAATTATTACATCTGTATACTGTCTAGCATCAATGATTGCAAATAATTTTGCTGTGCCTGCATTGTCTTTTAATGACATAAAGTATACAGGTTGATTAGAAATATTTAGTACAACTGGAAATGTTGCAACATATCTCTTTTCTTGAACCTTACCTTCAGCAGACTTCATTGCTGCCATCTCAGTTGAAGAAGGGCAAGGATAGAATTTAGTTTCCTTAGTTCTTAAGTTTGTATAATAGAAACCTAAGTTTGATTCATCACTCTTAATTGAGGTTACACCAGTTGTCAAGAATATATCTTCTCCAATAGACACATAGTTGTAACCTTCAGTAGTATGGGTTACTCCGCTTTGTGATAATTTAGAATTTAAAAATCCGCCTGCATACATTCCCCTCTGATCTAATTGATCAATTATCATATCTGCAGGATATGCTCTATCAACCCAGCTTGGGACTTCTTCGGGTTTGTATTTTTTGCTTTCACCTGTGTGGGCATCTGTAATAATTACTTCTTTTACATCTAGCCCACCAAAGAACATTATTGGTTTATATAGAACAGGTGTAATGTAGTATGCATTCATTTCGTCATCAAATTCAAAATTTATTTCTCCAAAGATTGCCGTTGGATACTGAAATCTTAGATGTCTTTTTAGGTCTCTCATCAAGTAGTCGCTGTTTGAGTACATGATAGGTTTTTTAAGAGGAAGCACCCTCGCTTCTTGTTTGTTCATATCTACTTCTACATAGTTAGGAATACCATCTCTAAAATTTTTAATGTACTTAAATAGGTCGGCATATTTAAGAGGTGAAACTCTAAAAGGATGTCCCTTTACATTTATCTGTGCATAGTTATTGTCTATTTCAAATTGACTTACAAGACTTGCCATTACCCCCATCTGCTTAGAACCAATAATTTCTGCAGTGTCTTTATCAACAATAGGAACTTGTCTTATAGAAACCTCAGATATATCTTTTTCAAAGATTCCTTCTTCTACATTTATAATTTTGGAGTAGCTCTTAGCCCAAAATAGTGGACTTGAAATAAAAGCTCCAATAGAAGGTGTTACAATTGCAACAACTATTATAGTTAAAACTATCGACTTAGCTATACGATTGAATCTTACTCCAAGAAGTGTAGATATAACAAAGAATATCAGTGTTATAAAAATTATAGTAAAGTAAAACTCTTGCGACTGAGGATTTAGAGCTGGAAGTGCAAAAAAGAAATATATAAATCCTACTAATAAAGTAATAAGTATCGATATAGCAAGTGCGAATTTGACAGGCTTTCTCATTGGCTTTATTTCTTCAAAAATTTGGCTTTCTTCGCTTGTCTTATTTTTGTTTTTAGTCAATATATCAAAGATAGATTGTGAAAAATCATCAAATAAATTTTTTCCCATCATTACTCCTTTCGTTAATATATATTATACTCAAAAAACAGTTAAATTAAACTTATAAACTGCTTGCTGTGGTATACTAAAAAAAGAGGTAGATATGTCTTTAAAATTGAGAGTAAACATCAAAAAGTTAAAAGAAAACATTTTAAATATGAAAGAACATCTCAGGGAAAAGAACATTGAGATGGTTCTAGTTACAAAGATGTTTTCAGCAAATAATGACATTCTAAAAGAGATAGATGATCTTTCTCTTAACTATATAGGTGAATCGCGTATAGAAAGTTTAAAAAAGTTAAGTGAATTAAAGACAAAAAAGATGCTAATAAGAACTCCTTCTATGGAAGAAATAGAAGATCTTGCAAGATATGCAGATAGAAGCGTTCATACAAATATATATACGGTAAAAGAGTTAGATAAATATCTATATGGGCCTCATCTTGTCGATTTAATGGTAGAAATGGGAGACTTGAGAGAGGGTTATTACTCTAAAGAAGAACTTTTTAGTGATATTCAGACAATATTAAATTTAAAATATGTCAAATTAAATGGTATTGGAATGAATTTGACATGTCTAAATGGAGTAATAAGTACAAAGCAGAAGATAGACTATTTAAGAGGACTAAAAAGTGAGATAGAAGATAGATTTAATCTTAAAAATTTAAATATCTCTGCGGGAAACTCTTCTGCAATAGTTCAGGCATACAGTACGGAAGATTTTCAAGGTTTAGAATTGAGACTTGGAGAGGGCATTTATCTTGCAAGGGATACAGTAGAAGCAAGAAACCCCTTTAATCTCAATGAAGATGTTTTTGCGCTAAGTGCAGATTTAATTGAACTTAAAGAAAAACCGAGAGAGCCCTATGAAGATAAAGAAGTTGATTGCCAAAAGATGTTAAGAGGTATTCTCAACATTGGAAAGGCATGTATAGATTTAGATCTTAGATCTTTAAATGAAAATGTAGAAATAATTGGAGCTACCTCAGACCACATGGTTGTAGAGGTAAAAGATAGAAATATAAAATTATTTGATGAGCTATATTTTTCGCCAGGCTATGGAAGTTTAGTAAAGATTTTTTCTACTTCATATGTAGAAATAGAATTGGAGGATAGATGGTAGAATTCATAAAAGAACTATTAGAAGCAAAAAATTATAGAAGAATTAGTGAGCTTTTAAAGGAAATCGAAGTGCCCGATGCTGTAGAAGTACTTGAATCTTTAGAATCTGCTAATTTATTCCTTTTTTTCAGATTGCTTCCAAAGGATAAAGCAGCAGATGTATTTGCATATTTAAATGCAGATGACAAAAAGACAATCATAGATTCATTTACAGAAAATCAAATGGACGAAATGATGGAGATTTTAAATGATCTCTATTTTGATGACATGGTTGACTTAATAGAGGAAATGCCGGCAAATGTTGTAGATAGAATTCTTGCTCAGACAGACGATAACAAGAGGAAGATGATCAATCAGTTTCTAAATTATCCAGATGAATCTGCTGGAAGCTTGATGACAATTGAGTATGTAGAGTTAAGACCTGAGATGACAGTAGAGGAAGCTCTTGCACACATAAGGGAAGTAGGAATTGATAAAGAGACAGTATATACATGTTATGTAATAGATGAGAAGAGAAAGTTAATAGGAATAATATCGCTAAGAAATTTAGTTACATCAGATAAGTATGAAAAAATAGCAAATATAATGAAGGAAAATTACATCTCTGTCACTACAACAGCTGAACAGGAGAAAGTAATTCAGATATTCCGTGATTATGGATTTATAGCAATACCTGTTACAGATAACGAACACAGATTGACTGGTATTATAACATTTGATGACATTGTTCTACTTATTGATGAAGAAACTACAGAGGACTTTGAGCATATAGCGGGTATCACTCCTTCTAAAGATGAGTACATGGAGGCAAGCATATGGTCTCTTTCCAAAAATAGAATTACATGGCTTATGATACTTATGATATCAGCTACATTTACAGGATATATTATAGAAGGTTATGAGAAAATACTTAGTTCAATGATAATACTATCTTCTTTCATACCTATGTTAATGGACACAGGTGGTAATGCAGGAAGTCAGGCTTCTACAATAATAATAAGAGGTATGGCACTTGGAGAAATAGAAGATAAGGACTTTTTTAGAGTAATTGCAAAGGAATTTACAATAGGTTTAATCGTTGGATTTAGTGTTGCAGCAGTAAACTTTGTAAGGCTGTATTTCTTTACTTCAGCAGACATAAGGATATCCTTTGCTGTAAGTGCTACTCTTTTAATGGTTGTATTACTAGCTAAGATAACAGGCTGTATACTTCCTTTCATGGCACAGAAGTTAAAATTCGATCCAGCAATTATGGCAGGACCACTTATAACAACTGTAGTTGATGCGGTTGCACTAGTTATATACTTTAACCTTGCTAAGGCAATAATTGGAATATAGGAGAAATAAATGTATAGAGATATATTAGAAATTCAAAAGAGAATGAAACAAGATAAAATTTCAGCCTATCTATTGTTATCCTCAGATCAACACAATAGTGAATATGTAGATGATCACTATAAGACGAGGAATTTTTTGAGTGGATTTGAAGGCTCTAATGGGACAATGCTTATAACTCAAGATTCAAGCTATTTATGGACAGATGGCAGATATTTTCTGCAAGCTGAAAGGGAGCTAGAAAAGAGCAAAACTAAACTTATGAAGATGGGGGTTGAGGGATATCCAAATATCATAGAGTTTATAATGAAAAATTTATCTCAATCAGATGTACTTGGCTTTGATGGTAAATGTGTTCCAGCTAGTCTGATATCAAAGCTTGAAGATATTGCACTAAATAGTGAAATAGACTATGTATCAGAATTTTGGAAGGATAGACCAAACAGAAGAGAGACAGAGATATTTAAGTTGACAATAGAGCAAAGTGGAAGAGAGTTGAGCTCTAAGCTAGAAGAATTAAGAGATAGAATAAGTAAAAAGGGAGCAGATTCCCATGTAATAAGCGCACTTGATGACATAGCATATCTTCTAAATTTAAGAGCAAATGATATAGAGCACACTCCTGTATTTTTCAGCTTTATGGTAGTTGATAAAAATAGGGCTTCACTTTTTGTAAAATCTTCTCAGCTAAATCAAGAAGTTAGAAATTATCTAGTTGAAAACAAAATAGATATATATGAATACGATGAATTTTATGATTTCATCGAAAATAACGAGCTTGGAAAAGTTCTTGTAGATTTAGAGAAGATTAATTTTAAAACGAAATTTATCCTATCTAAGAAATCAGAATTGATTGTAGATGTAAATCCAGTACAACTTATGAAATGTGTAAAGAACGAAGTTGAAGTTCAAAATATGCGCATAGCTCATATTAAAGATGGTTTAGCTATGACTAGATTTATGATCTATCTAAAAGACAATCAATCAAACGCTCTTACAGAAATATCTCTTGAAGAGAAAGCTTTAGAGTTTAGAAAATTAGATGTTGACTATTTAGATTTAAGTTTTTCAACCATAAGTGCCTATGGAGCAAATGGGGCAAATATGCACTATACAGCTTCAAGGGAAAATGAAGTTGAAGTAAAAAAGGGAAGCCTGTATTTAATTGATTCAGGAGCACACTACAGACAGGGGTCAACAGATATAACGAGAACATTTGCAATTGGAGAAATAGATCACCAAATGAAAGTAGATTATACAAGAGTTCTTAAAAGTGTAATTGGTCTATCTACAGCTGTCTTTTTACATGGATGTATGGGAACATCTCTAGATGTACTTTCAAGAATTCAACTTTGGAAACATGGCATAGATTATAGAAGTGGCACAGGCCACGGAATAGGATATCTGTTGGGGGTTCATGAAGGGCCAAATGGATTTAGGTGGCAGATAGTACCTGAAAGAAGAGATAACGTAGTTCTTGAAGAGGGTATGATTACAACGGTTGAACCGGGAGTATACAGAGACCACCAATATGGAATTAGACTTGAGAACATGCTTGTATGTAGAAAGCATATAAAGAATGAGTATGGTCAATTTATGAATTTTGAAAATATCTGTATGTGTCCTTTTGATTTAGATGCTATACTTCCAGAACTTCTAAATGAAGAAGAAAAGAAATATCTAAATGACTACCATAGAGAAGTTTATCAAAAAATAAGCCCATTCCTAAATGATGAAGAAAAATCTAAATTGAAACACTATACAAGAGGAATATAATGAAGAAGATTTTTGTATGGGCTCTATCGATACTCTATATATACATTCTTCTTAAGTTGCTTATTTTAAGAGAAGATGCACTTATTCCAAACGAAATGTTTGTAAATAAGCAACTTTTCAATACATTTAGGGTCTATACTTTTGGATTTTTTTCAGGAGATGTAACTTTTTGGCAATTCTTTGTAAATATCATCGCAAATGTACTGATATTTATACCTTTTGGCTTTTTTGGAATGATCATTTTAAAGAAAAGAACATTTTGGGTAATTTTACTAGGAGCAATGTTTATAGTTACAATTGAGACATTCCAGATGATTACAGCTGTTGGAATTTTCGATGTAGACGATATATGGCTCAACATTCTAGGAGTTATAATTGGAGTTGTCTTCTATAAATTATATATTGTATTAAAAAACATTAAAAAAAGAGCTCAATGACATCCCTAAAGGAACATTGAGCTTTTAAATTTGTTTATCTCTATACTTGCTGTATGCTACTTTTACTATATATGATATAGCAAGTGATATGGCACAACCTGTCAGGACATCTGATAGATAGTGTACACCTAGGTATAATCTGCTGATCATAATCATTGATACAAAAAAAATGAATAAATAATTATATATTTTTCTTTTGAGAATGTAATTATTTAAATTGTAGTAAAATGCAGTTGCGCTTGTGGCATGTCCACTTGGAAAGCTGAAGCTTTTCTCTATTGTCAGATGTAGGACAGGAGGCCTTTGCCTTCTTATACATATCTTTATTAGAGAAGTAGTCAGCCAACATGCTAAAGTCAATAGAGCAACCATAAGACCTAATTCAGGTCTTTTTTTGATGATGAAATATATTACCATGGCTATATTTATGCCAATTAGAAATATTTTTCCTCCAAAGAAACTGAATGAATGCATAATAGGAGTTATATATGGATGCCTAATTGATACGAAGAAATTGGCC
>JAEZUZ010000049.1 GCA_023443345.1 Bacillota bacterium | reverse complement strand
GCTCCATTTATGACTATAAAAACTAATGAGATTAAAAATGCTGGAATTAGCGCAGTAAATGATTTTGAAACACCTTCTGGAACTACTTCTGGCATCTTGATTGTCAGATTTTTCTTAATACAGAATTTATAGATATTTACAACTACATAAGAAACTATAATAACTGTAAATAGACCTGATGCTGCTAACCTCTGAACACCATCTCCTGCTATTTCTATACCATTAATTATTGATTTTTCTGGATCACTTAGTATTTTAACAACTCCACCTTGAACTACTAATTGAGGTATCAATATAAATACCGCCATAACGTTTAAAAGTGAAGCTGTAAACGGATTAATATTAATTTTTTCTTCTTCTTGAATTATCTTTGCATACTCATAGCTTATAGCAATTAAGAAGTACATTGCGATAATTCCCATTGTAGCCTTATATACTAACATATATAAGTCTGAAATTTTAAAAAATGTCATTTCAAATAATGGTTTTAAAAATGGAATTGCATCTGGCAGTATATTTAAAACCAAAAACATAGATCCAACAATACTAAATGTAATACTTGCCATACCTGCTGCAGTTATAGCTCTTACAAGTCTCAGGTTAGAAAGTTTAACCACAGGACCCATAATATGTTTTTCTAAAAAATTAAACATAAATTCTCCTATCCTTTTAATTTTAAAAATTTATCTATACTTCTATATCCTCTATCTTTGTTTTTTCTTATGAGAAGTATTTTTATAAATAATATTGCCTTAATTGCAATCTTAACTAATACATATATAAGTGCATACTCAGAATTTGCAAAAAATGGAAATATGCTCTTATACGAATTAATAACTACAAATATTTCGAAAAAATTTATTGTGGTTGTAATAATAAGACTGTAAAAAAGAATATTTAATTTACTAAACTTTTCTATCTTTGGTGCAAATACTTGCTCAATTCCACAAATCAAAAAGAGAAAAGCTTTAATAAGAAGTAGATACATCAATTTTTCTTTTAGGTAGTGTAATACTACTACCTCATAGACACTAGAAAATAATAGAAATGCTAGTAAAAATCTTATTAGCATATATCTTCTATATTTAAGTGTCTCTAGAACCCTTTGACTCTCTTTATTCATAGGTTCTCAAGTATTAACTTAGCCATCTTTTCAATTCCCATAGGAATTGGCACATATGCTTCAAATGGAATTAGAGCTATTTTTTTAGAGTTTTCGTCTGCAACTCTCTTAAGTGCGTCAAACTTCATTTTGGTTTGAGGACTAATCAAATATAGATCATAATCTTCATTTTTAATCTTATCTTCAGAGCCGACCGCAACTGTAGCATCAAGAGATATATCCTTGCCCTCATTTTCAAAATATTCAGTAGTCTTTTTAGCCATTAATGAGCTAGACATTCCAGCAGCACATATTATAAGTACTTTTTTCATTTTTTCCTCCTATCTATTTAATTTAGAAATTATTTCGTATAGATTCCTAAACTCTCTGGCAAAATCCATTGACATGTTTGCCATAGTTAGGTGATCTTGTGCATGTACAAATATAAGATTTAGCTCTGTATTTTCTCCAGCAGCTTCTTTCTGAAGTAAATCAGTCTGAACCTTATGACATTCTAAATATTCTGACTTTGCCTTTTCTATAAATTCATCAGCTTTTGAAAACTCAAAATTTCTAGCAGCTTCAACAGCTAAGAGTGAATTAGATTTTGAGCTACCTGCGTGATTTATAATTTCAAAAGCAAGTTCATATAGTTTTTCTTTACTGTTTTCCATACTACCTTCCTAAAAATAAATTTATAAAATCTTCCTTAACTTGAGATTTAAGTGCATTTTCTAATGCTTTCTTATCGCTAAGGAAAACTCCCATTTTCTTATAAAACAAATTCATGTTTTTCTGTTCTTTGCCTACAAATAGAGAAATTATAAGACTTACATCTTTGTTGTCCCACTTAATCTTATTTTTAAGTATCATGATTATAAAAAAACTGCTATCTGAAATTGGAGTAAGTGGGTGAGGAGTTGCTAAATTATTTTCAAAAGATACAGAGCCAAGCTCCTCCCTTAAATAAAGTTCCTCTTTTATTTTTTCTATTCTAACTCCTGTCTTTTCATTAGCTATTAATGCTAATTTATCAATTACTTCTTCTTTATCTTTAGCTTGAAAATTCCTTATTAATACGGAATCATCAAATATTTTTAGAATAGTGTCAAATTCGATATCATATATTTGTGCTTCAATAGATTCTATCGATTTGCTATCTAAAAGCATATCTAGGTAAACTGTATTTTTAGCAAAAGGAATGGCAACCTTATCTATCATATTTATGATGATGTCATATTGCTTTACGATAAACTCTGTAATTTCTGATAAATCAATGCAATCTATAACTTCTACTTCTTTAAAAAATCTTATTTCAAGCTGTGATCTTAAAATATTTGCATAAGATTTATTGCTAGAGCATACAATTAAAATCTTTTTCTTTTTTCTTTGCTGATTATTAAAAGCATTAAATATATGAAGGGCAATGTAGGCTATTTCATCTTCACTCAACTGGATTAAGTATTCATCATTTATAACTCCACTTGCTATTGCAGCTAAGTTGTAAGATACCGGAAACTTCTTAATTTCTTTTAAAAGAGGATTTTTCATACTAAGCCCATACTTAATTCTTTCAACTAGTGGACCTAGATGTGTAGCTAGTGAAAAAAACAATTCTACATTTGACCTTAAATCAAACTTTGTAAGTTCATACATCTTTTCGATCATTCTTGTACATAAATTTAAGGTTTCACTAGATATTTTCTCTCTATTTTCAATGACATTTTTACTTCTTAGGTGGATTGCAATATATATTACTTCTTCCTTAGTAAATTCAACATTATACAACTTTTCAATTCTACTTGCTAAGTTATTAGCATGATGATACATTGCTGAAGTTGACTCACGTAATATAGAGTTTTCTGAAAACTCAATATACTGCTTCTCCCTGATCCTAAGTACAGATATAAAAATATGTGATACTAGTGATTTGAATTTTTCGTATGGTATTCTCAAGTCAGTACTCTTTAAATACTCATCTACTACTCTTTCAATATCCTCATATAGCTTTGAACCTTCATCTACAATGTTATTCTTATCAATTCCAAGTTCATACTTGATACACCTTCTTATATCTTTTTCATCGCCTTCGATAGTCATTCCATAGTGAGGTTTAAAGCTAATTTCTAGATTGTATTTTTTAAATATATTGCGAATGTGCTTTATGTCTTTTTTGATCTGAGAAAGACTCAAGCTATATTTTTCACTTAAATCTTCCTGCTTTACAAATTCGGAGTTTTTAAAGAACTCTCTCATAGTATCAAGAATTCTATAATCCCTGTCATTGTAATCCGGCTCATAAAAAGCATATTTATACCATTCTTTTCTTAAAAATTCTGTGAATCTATCTCTATCGCTTATTACAAATTTATAACCCTTAGATGTCTTTGATTCTATAGTTGCTCCAGACTGATATTTACTAAAGCATGCATTAAGATCAGATATATACTTCCTAACTGCATGGTGATTTAATTCTACTGCCTTTGCAACTTCATCTAATGTATGATATGAAAAATCACTAGAAAGATAATCAAAAATCTTTTTAGAGCCTGTTTCAAACAAAGTAATCCTCCTTTAATAAAAGTTTAAAGTAAATATAACTTAGTCTCAATGCACTCTTTTTATTAATATTGATTAAATTTTGTAACCCTAAAATAAAACTACATAAAAATTATGTGTTTTTAAGAAAGTTCAACAAAATAGAGCATTTATTCCTTTAATCTTTTTCTGTGTATAAGTTTTTACCTCTTTTTCTTCTTGAGAAGTCTTTACTTCTTCATTCTCTACCTCAGGAACGTTATTTTCCTGAATATCGTTTTGTGTGTTTTTCTTCACTTTTCCCCC
>JAEZUZ010000027.1 GCA_023443345.1 Bacillota bacterium | reverse complement strand
GTTACAAAGGGGCCAGGCCTTGTAGGACCTTTACTTGTAGGAATAACTTATGCTAAGAGCCTAAGTTTTGGATTAGGAATTCCTCTTATAGGAGTTAATCACTTACATGGCCATATTCTTTCAGTTTGTCTATCTGAAAAAATTAAACCTCCATTTCTAGCTCTTGTTGTTTCTGGTGGACATTCACATTTCTATCTTGTAAAAAGTTATTATAATTTTGAAGAAGTTGGTTCAACAAGAGATGATGCTCTAGGAGAAGCTTTTGATAAAGTTGCAAGACTTTTAGACTTGAGTTATCCAGGAGGGCCAAAGGTTGAAAAACTAGCAAGAAGCTCAGATGTCGATTTAGATTTTCCAAGGCCCATGATAAAGGACGATTCTCTGAATTTTTCGTTCTCTGGAATAAAGAGTCATGTGATGAAAATAGTTCAAGGCAATCAGCACAGTTATCAAGATATAGCAAATAGCTTTCAGAATGCAGTTTTCGATGTAGTAGAGCATAAGATAAAAAGAGCATTAGAAATATATGGAGACCAGCCAATAGTAATAGTTGGCGGAGTTAGTGCAAATCAAGAGTTGAGAAGGAGGCTTTCTTCTTTTAAAGAAGTATTCTTTCCTAAACTTGAATTTTGTGGAGATAATGCAGCTATGATTGCAATAGCAGCTCATTACTTAGCAATTGAGGGAGAGTTCTCAGACTTAGATATGAAAGCGACCCCAAATATATCGAGTTTTAACTGAGGTTGTGTTATAATAAAACTAATGAAAAGAGGTGTTTATGAAAAAATTGCTTTCATTTCTTTTGACTATCTGTATGTTATTGCCAAATATGGCATTTGCAGAATCAGAAAACAAGAAAGATGTAGAACAACTTAAGATAAAAGTTACATATGAAGGTCTAGCAGAAAATCAAGAATTACCAGAATTTGAACTTGGCCTTATTAAAGATAAAAAAGAACTAAAAGATACAAAGCTCAACTATGACAAAAAGGGTGATTTTTATTTCTTTGAAGTAAATAAAAAGGATTTAGAAAACAAAGACAACCCTCTAGAAGTAGTTTTTAAAATGGTAAAGCAGGGATTTGAAGGATTTGTCTTAGGAAAAAAAGAAGATAAAGACAAGGATAAAAAAGAAAAAGATGATTTCATCTATGTTTTAATAAAGAAAAAACCGGAGGAAAGAAAACCTGTTAGAACAGTTAGAAGCACCCCTTCAGAGCCACCAACTGTTGTAAAACAAGATGTTGAAGAAATTACAGATTTTACTTCAATAGACACCACAGAGCCAGCTAAGGCAGATGTGCAAAATGTAGAAATTCCTGTTGGGAAAAATGTAACAGTCTCAACAGAGATTACAAGAGGAGAAGGGATTGAAAAAGTTGGTGTATATAACCTACCAGATGGATTTACTTATCAGATAGTTGATAAGGAATTTGGGGTTGCAGAAGGATCAACTGATCAAACTCAAGTTGTTAAAAAGATAAGAATAGATATTTCTGGATCATCACCAAGCCTTGGACTTACTAATTCATTCCTAGTTTATGCAAAAGTAAAAGATGGCTCAGAATATAGAGATTGGAGATCATTTACAACAGCATTTACTCTATCTGAAGTAAATCATGGAGAGTCTGAAGTAGTCTTAAATATAAAAGACCACAAGGCACCTATCTCTTTAAAATTGAATGAAAATAGAGTTGTAGAAATAACACATGATGGTCAGAAATTTGTATCTAATGACAAGAATGTTGAACTTCAAGAGACACCAGAGGGACTAAAAGTTAAGCTTCTTGATGCAAAATTTAATCAAAATGAAGTTATTGAAGCTACATCAAACTCTTACAGCACATCTACAACTGTAAAACAGGCTGCAGTTGAAAAGAGAGACTTAAAGGTAATTTTAAATAATCCTCAAAATGTAGAATATAAATTTGTACTAAAGGCTAACGGACAAGTTCTAAATGTAGCACCACAGGAAGTAAATGGAGAGTTTGTATACTCACAATTGCCTCTTAAGGATGAAAAGAATCAAGCTATCAATTACGATTTAGATGTTGAACTTGTAACAGAAAAATCAGAAAAGAAGATTACAAAGGATGAAACAGGATTTATATATACTGTAGAGCTGTCAAAAAAACCTCAGGAAGTAGAAAAGAAAGATATAACTGTTACAGTACAAAATCCTACAAATCAGGAATTTACTCTTAAACTTTCTGGCAATGGCAAAGAAGTTCCTCAAGAACCTAAGGTAGAAGGCAATAAATATATTTTTAAAGACATACCTGTAAGAGATGATCAAAATAAAGTAATAGGTTATGGAATCAAGATTGACTTTAAAAATAAAAATGCAAAGGCAAAAGTCACTGCACACGGAAATCGTAACTTTTTTGTGGATATAGAGGTTTCAGAAGTTAAAAAGGATCTAGTGCTTAATTTTAAAGCACCAAAGGGTGTGGTTCCAGATGTAACTTTACATAGAGATTCAACTGAGCAAAAAGTAGAGATAGAAAAATTTGAAGATAAATTAGTATTTAAGAATGTTGAGATGGTATCTCCAAAAGGAGAAAATTACAAATATGATTTTGTATTTTCTAAAGAATTCTCAGATAAATACGATATATCCCCAGTAACTGGAGATAGTGAAAACGGATTTAATGTAGAGATAAAAGAAAAAGAATTGATTACTCCTGATAAAATTGAACAGCCAAAGGATAAAAATTTAGCTTCAGTCTACATAATATATAGTGCTCCAGAAGAAGTATCACCTAAGTTTATGTTATTTAGGAATTCAAAACTGGTAGATATTGTTCCAATAGCAATAAAAAATGGATACTTATGGAAAGATATTCCAAGATATGATGAAAATGGCAAACCATACGAATATCAAGTAAAAGTTGAGCCATCTTCTGTAAAAGGATATAAAGTTTCTGATATAAGTGGAACTATTGAGAGTGGTTTTGCTGTAGTAATACAAAAAGTAAATCCTACTAAGTTGGTTTTACCAAGCACTGGAGGAAGAACTCATAATTATCTATTTATCGCAGCAGGAATTTTGGTATTGATACTTGCGTTCTTGTTGATATTTAGAGGTAAAAGAGATAAAAAATAGAAAGATGCGTTAAACGCATCTTTTTTTTCAAAATGTGATAATAAATTTATTAAATATTGAAGCCGTTTATCTGCAAGTGTTATATAAAATGAAACAGTTAAAATTTAACAAAATCTTTTCAATATGGTATAATGTTTATACCATAAAATTTTAGGAGGCATCAAATGAAATCTAAACTTATTTCAGTAGAAGAAGCGCTTTCTATGATAAAGGATGGAGATACTTTATTAATAGGAGGTTTCTTAGGAATAGGATCACCTCACCCAGTTATCAATGCTTTAGCAGAATCTGATAAGAAAGATTTTACTGTGGTAGGAAATGATACTAGTTATGTAGATTACGGTATTGGAAAGCTAGTAGTAGCTAAAAAATGTAAGAAAGTAATCACAACCCACATAGGAACAAACAAAGAATCAATCAGACAAAAAAATGCTGGAGAAACAGAATTTGAGCTAGTTCCTCAGGGATCTTTAGCTGAAAAACTTAGATCAGGTGCTTATGGAATAGGCGGAATTTTAACACCTACAGGAGTTGGTACTGAAGTAGAAGTTGGAAAACAAGTTATTGAACTTCACGGAAAGAAATATATCTTAGAAGAAGCAATCAAGGGGAATGTTTCTCTAATTTATGCAACAAGAGTTGATAAAGCAGGAAACTGTGATTACCATGGTTCAACAAGAATTTTTAACGTTCCTATGGCAGGAGCATCAGATATCACAATTGTAGTTGCAGATGAAGTTGTAGAAATTGGAGAGTTAGATAGAGATAATATCAAAATTCCAGGTGTACTAATAGACTATATAATAGATGGAGGTTCTCTATGTTAATTAATGGAGCTGATAAGACACAAAAACAAAATTATATAGCTAAAAACGTAGCTACAAAGCTAACAGGTGGACTAGTAAACTTAGGTATTGGAATACCTACAAAGTGTCCAGCTTATATTCCTGAAGGAGTTGAAATTATTCTTCACTCAGAAAATGGCTTTACAGGACTTAAGAGTGCTCCTGAAGTACCAGACCCAGCTATTACAACTGCAGGTGGTCAGCCAGCTGATATCGAAATCTATGGTGCATTTTTTGATTCTTGTACATCTTTTGGACTAGTAAGAGGTGGACACTTAGATGCTACAGTTCTTGGAGCATTACAGGTAGATGCTAAGGGAAATATAGCAAACTACATGATTCCTGGAAAGTTAGTGCCAGGAATGGGTGGAGCTATGGACCTAGTTGTTGGAGCAAAGTCTGTAATTGTTGCAATGGAACACCTAAGTAAAGATGGAGAATTAAAGATTTTAGATGAGTGTACACTTCCTTTAACTGGAGAAAACTGTGTAAAATACATAGTTACAGAATACTGCATGTTAAAAGTTACAGACAAGGGATTAGTACTTGAAGCTAAGAACAAAGATTTGACAATTGAAGAAATTCAAGCTGCTACAGGTCCTAAACTAATAATTGAATCAGAAGTAAAGGACATGCTTGAACTATAATAAGTGTGCATTTTAAAGCATATTTTACCCTTCCTAATTAGGAAGGGTATTTTGTTTTTGTAAGTGAACTTGTGCTAAAATAAGTAAGTTAAGGAGTATTTATGAGTAGTTTCGAAATGTTTTTTATATTGCTTAAAATCAATGCTTTGACCTTCGGAGGAGGCTATACTATAGCTCCAGTAATAAGACAGGAATTTGTAGAAAAAAGAGGTCTTATAAGTAATGAAGATATGTTAAATATACTTGCTGTAGCACAGTCTGGGCCAGGGGCTCTTGCTGTAAGTACTTCTCTACTAGTTGGATACAAAGTAAAGGGGGTAAGAGGTGCTATTGCAAGCCTTCTTGGAGCCATAACACCTCCGCTAGTGATAATATCTCTAGTTTATATATTTTATGAGATGTTTGAAAAAAATATCTATATAAGAGCAGCATTAAGGGGAATGTCTGGTGTAATAGCTGGAGTACTAATTGTCACATGTTATCAGCTTATAAAAGATGCTTTAAAGAGGTTTCCTATATTTTCAAGTACACTTGCAATTTTGAGTTTTTTAGTAGCATATTTTACAAAACTTCATGTTGGAATAATAATTCTTGCTCTAGCTCTCATAGGACTAATTAGCTTTAGTATTGTTGATGAAAGTAGGATGAGATGAGAAAGAATATCGAAATATTTCTTATTTTTCTTCAGATAGGAGCTACAGCATTTGGAGGTGGATATGCAACACTTCCTCTAATAGAACAAATTATAGTAAATCAAAAAGGCTGGATAACTCTAAAAGAGATGTTAGATATGATAACGATCTCACAGATGACTCCAGGACCTATTGTAATTAATGCTGCTACATTTGTAGGAACTAAGATAAATGGAGTAGTAGGTGCAGTTGTTGCTACAGTTGCTAATGTAATTCCCCAAACAATCTTTATGATGATACTTGGATATTTTATTTTTAGGGGAGCAAAGATAAAATTCATTTCAAAAATCTTAAATGGGCTTAGGCCTGGGGTAGTGGGACTGATATGTTCAGCAACACTCTCCATAATACTCTCAGCTATTTTAAAAGATGGAAAAAGCTTAGAGTTTGATTACTTAGCTGTTTTGGGATTGATTTTTGGATTTGTATTATATTTAAAAAAGATAGATATGTTTAAACTTATAATAGGTGCAGCAATAGGGTCTGTACTGATAGAGTTTGTTATTATTTCAATAGGAGGGTAGATTGAAGAAGATAGTGTTTTTTGACTTAGATGGTACACTACTTTTTAAACTTGATTCTGGCAAGTATGGAATAAGAGAAGAAGATAGAGAAGCAATTCATAGAAATAAAGATAGAATGAAATTTGTATTTTGTTCAGGTAGGGGATGCTATTACGCTTCATCGATAAGTGGAATGCTGGGTATTGAATGTGACATGATTGGATTTAATGGGCTTGAGATGAAAATAGGATCAAAGATTACAAGAGAAAAGAGTGTGCCTATTGATGACTTCATAAAGTTTAGCAATGTAGTTGAGAAAAAATTAAGTGGTCTTGGAAATCCATTTTTCCTATATGACACAGGCAAATATGCATTGCTTCACCCAGATAAAGAACCATGTAATATATTTGCAAGGGCAATTCTTCCTCCGCATACTAAAAATATATATGATGAGGATGCTATGGAATTTATTAAAAAGAATTCCATAAGAGAAATTGCAAAGATGCAGATATTTGTCTATGATCCAAAAGATGGACAAAAAATTAAAAGTGTATTAAGAGAAGAATTTAAAGATCAGTATAACTTTGTCAATTCAAATCCTCACGTAATTGAAGCGGTTATTTCTGGAGTATCTAAAGCAACAGGTATTGAGAAGTATCTAAAGCAAACAAATGCAGATATAGAGGATGCATATTGTTTTGGAGATACTGAAAATGACATAGAGATGTTTGAACTTTTAGGCAGTAGAAGTTTCTGCATGGAGCATGGTTCTCAAGATGCCAAAGGAAAGGCAGGAAACATAGTAAAAAACATTGCTCAAGGATTGAAACAAATATAAAAAATAGAGTATAATTGGAATGGAGGTTATAAATGAGTAAAATTTTATTAATTGGTGCTAACCACGCAGGGACAGCATGTATAAATACAATATGTGATAACTACAAAGACAATGAAGTTGTAGTTTTAGAGCAAAATAACAATACAAGCTTTCTAGGTTGCGGAATGGCATTATGGATAGGAAATCAAATCCAAGGTGGAGGAGAATCTCTATTTTACAGTTCTCCTGATCAATTGAGGGAAAAAGGTGCAAAGGTTACAATCAATGCACAAGTTACAGATGTAGACTTTGACAATAAAAAAGTTAAATATACTGTAGATGGGACAGAAAAGGAAGAGACATATGATAAATTGATCTTTGCTACAGGATCACTTCCTATTATTCCAAACATCCCTGGAAAAGACTTAGAGAATGTTCAGCAAGTAAAGAGATATCAAGATGCACAGGTTGTTATTGAAAAACTAAAGCAAAGTGATATCAAGCATGTAACAGTAGTTGGAGCTGGATATATTGGGGTTGAACTTGCAGAAGCTTTTGTTAGACAAGGCAAGGAAGTAGCAGTAGTTGATATTGCTCCATCATGTCTATGCGCATACTATGACAGTGAATTTACTGAAATAATGAGTAAAAATTTAGAAGATCATGGAATTGCTTGTAAATTTGGACAAAAGTTAGAACATATTTTGGGAGATACAAAAGTAGAAGGTGTTAAAACTGATAAGGAAGAATTTAAGACAGATATGGTAATCCTTGCAGTTGGATTTAGACCAAATACAGATCTTGCTAAAGATAAATTAGATACATTTAGAAATGGTGCATATCTTGTAAATAAGAAGCAAGAGACATCAATCAAGGATGTATATGCAATTGGAGACTGTGCTACAGTTTATGACAATGCATTAGACAATGTAAACTATATCGCTCTAGCAACAAATGCTGTAAGAAGTGGTATTGTAGCAGCTCATAATGTATGTGGAACACCAATTGAGTCTCTAGGTGTTCAAGGATCAAATGGAATTTGTATATTTGATCAAAAATTAATCAGTACAGGTATGACACTTAAGAAAGCTCAAGATTCTGGATTAGATGTTGATTATGTAGATTTTGAAGACAATCAAAGACCAGAATTTATGAAGGAAAATGAAGTTGTAAAACTTAGAATAGTTTATGAGAAAGGTTCAAGAAGAATAATTGGTATGCAATGTGCTTCTAAGTACGATGTATCTCTGCTTAACCACATGTTCTCACTAGCTATTCAAGAGAAGGTAACAATAGACAAGATTGCACTACTTGATATCTTCTTCCTACCACACTTCAATAAGCCATACAACTACATTACTATGGCAGCACTTACAGCTAAGTAAGTTCAAAGTGAAAGTGTCTAGAACTAGATAGTTCAGATATAAATTTTAAATTTTTTAATTCAAGCAAGGGGATATTCCTATAGTCATCGATTTTATTTATCATGATTGCATTAGCAAGGATTCCCCTTGCTTTTTTTGATGTAGTTGCATGCTTTTTACCATCCTTAGTAAATGAAAAATCTATAAAATTCTCTTCTTTTACATATTTAGAAATCATTTTGCTAAATTCTTCTGAAGCTAGATTTACTATTATTTCATCTTTAAAGAATTTATTGAATACATCTTCACCCCAGAATTTATATAGTGAAGAAGCCTTTAAGAAGTCCATTCTATCTGGAGATACTTCATCATATGGCCTTATAGCTCCATAGGTTGCAGAAAGTATTACTAGATGATTTTGTACAAAATCTTCATCCCATTTTTCTCTATCGAATTGTTTATAAACAAGGCCGTTGTACATGTAAATAGCACACATCTTCTTTGACATATCTACAAGAGATGGGTATTTATCAACTACTTCATTGTATTTATCTATAAAAACAGGCTTGCTCAAAGCTCTGTAGCTGTTTTCTCTTATTGTTTTAGCCGGTGAAATTATTACTTTCATTTTTGCTCCTTTTTGTTGATAAGTTGATTATATCAGAGATAAATATTATAATTAAGAAAAATGTTTAAGAGGATTTATGATTACAGATTATATCAGAATTAAAGAAGAAGTAAGAGAAGCGCTAGAAAACAACAGACCTGTTGTAGCACTTGAATCTACAATTATTACTCATGGGATGCCATATCCTGAGAACTTACAGACAGCTCAAGAAGTAGAAGAAATTATAAGAAATGAGGGGGCTGTTCCAGCAACAATTGCTGTACTAGATGGAATAATACATGTAGGTCTATCAAATGATGAACTAGTTAGACTTGCAAACGAGAAGGAAGTAGTAAAGCTTTCAAGAAGAGATCTCCCAATTGCAATTTCAAAGAAATTACATGGTTCAACAACTGTTGCCTGTACAATGATATGTGCAAATTTAGCAGGTATTAAATTCTTTGTAACAGGTGGAATAGGGGGAGTACATAGAGGTTATGAGCAGACTATGGATGTATCTAGTGACCTTGATGAATTTGTAAGAACTCCAGTAAATGTAATATGTGCAGGAGCTAAAGCAATCCTTGATTTGCCAAGAACTATGGAATATTTAGAGACAAAGGGAATACTTGCAATAGGTTATCAGACAGAAGAACTTCCGGCTTTCTTTTCAAGAAAAAGTGGAATAAAGTTACACTGGACTTGCAATAGTGCTCAAGAGATTGCAGATGTAGTTAAAGTAAAGGAAACTCTAAAATTAGGTGGTGGAATTTTAATTACAAATCCAATACCTGAGAAGAATTCATTTCCTGAGGATGAAATAGGAAATTACATCGATCAGGCTCTAGCAGAAGCAAGCCAAAATAACATACACGGAAAAGAGACAACTCCGTTTTTACTTAAGACTATAGTTGAAAAGACAAAGGGAAGAAGTCTGGAATCAAATATAGCTCTTATAAAGAACAATGCAGAACTTGGTGCCAAAATAGCAGTAAGTTACTATAATAAATAAAACAAAAGCTTACCTCTTAAGGTAAGCTTTTTTATTATATATCAAGTGAGTTTTTTCTCAACTCTTGGATATTTTCCTTGATTTCTAGAGGAAGAGAATCATAGCTACATCTATCTACTTCATTTAGTCTAAATGTATATGTTCCATCATCGTGAATATAGAATCCCATTTCTGTAGAGTTATTTAAGTCCTCAAGAGAATCAAATAGCGTAATCTTCTTTTTAAATCTGATGCTAGGCTCAAGTGAGAAGAATTGACAGTTAGAGCAGAAAGTACACTCATCTATCAAAACTTGTGAATTTATAAGCTCTATCATTCCATCTGCCATATTTGTCCTAACTCCTATGCAGTGCTTACATAATATAGTGCAATTTTTACTTGCATTGCTTAGAACTACAAAAGGATCTTTATTTCTCTTATCAAGATCAACTTTGCAACTCTCAAGTTGAGGATTATCTAGAAGTCTATTTATTATATTTTGAATTTTTCTCAAATCTGCTTTTCCAATTACTTCTACATTTTCGGCTTGGTTTGCAACTTCTTCTAAGCCATCATAACCAGATGGTTTAAGTACTAAAGTAGCGGCAGTCACTGGGAAAAGTCCAGCTTCAAGAAGTTCTTTTACGTTGTATTTATCAACGCCACCACTATAACTTATGTCTATGTAAACTCTATTAAGTAGAGCTTCTATTGAACTTAGAGATATCGGAAGTAAAGCCTTTCCTGAAAGATGAATGTGAGATCCCTGTCCATCTCTATTTTCTAGATTGCAATGTAGAGTATTAGAAAGTTTAATTGCAAAGTATACATCAAGCTTATTAGAGTACTCTTTAAGAGAAGTAACTATTTCCACAGCTTCATCTAAATTTGGAGTACTATCAAAGGCCTCTCTATCTGGTATTACTGAGACAAAACCTATTTTAGATAGGATATCTAAACATCTGCTATAGTCAATCAAAGTAGGATATAGTTTTAAATAAGTAGGCACTCTATATTTATCAATCACTTTTTTAGATGCATCAATAATCTCCAAATGATTGATTCCCATATCAGGATTTATAGTTATTGATTGAATAATATTTGAAGGGATTGAATTTATAAAATTCTCATCTATATTTTTGAATCTGTTTATATTTTTTATAAAAACTTCTCTACATTCTTTGAAATACTCACACTCACTTGCATCAAGTAGGATAGAAATATCTGTATTTATAATTTCATCAATAGTATTTCCAAGACTTAGGTTGAATATAAATCCATCTGGATCCCCAAATCCAAACTCTTTAGCGAGAAATTTTATTAGGAAGTATGACTTTATGTATTCCCTAGTTATATCTATGTCTTGATGTCTTGAAATTTCTGCATAGTTTGACTTTTTAGATATAGGTTTTAGTTCAAAATATCTTGCACCACCTATGTATGAAGCACACAAGTGTTGAGCAAGTTGTATGTGAGCACCACAAGCTATACCAAAGCCGTGAGCAAGTTTTCTATCAAAAAAATCTAGTGGTTCAGCACCACTTTCTTCATAAAAATTATGTACAGATAAAATTGTTTTGTTAATTTGAAGTTCGTTATAAATATCATCTATTAGAGCTTCAAGTTCTTTTATTGAAAAAAAGTCGATCATTAAAGAAACTCCTTATTAAATATCTTAAATTTATAATACCACTTTTTTTATATAAAAGTATTGATAAATAGAAAAAATCCTAAAAATATGCAGAAATATCTCAAATTTAGTTTTAAAACATAAAACAACGTTTCATAAAATGCCGGCATTATTGACTCATAAGTTTCAATGAATTAACATTAAATAAACAGAGGAAAACATGAAAAATATCTATCTTAAACTATTGCCATATCAGCAAACCTCAAGTGCAGCAAAAAAGGCAATTATAAAATTTATTTTAAAAGATCCAGAGAACATAATTAAACACAATGTAAGAAGCCTTGCAAAAGAGACTTATACATCACCCTCTACAATAGTTAGATTTTGTAAGAATTTAGGGTTTGAAGGATTTAGTGATTTTAAAAATGCTCTTATATATGATGTAGCTAGAATTAATCAGAACAAGGGACTGTTTCAAAGAGAGCACAAAAATGAAAACAACATAGATAAGATAATCGAGACAGTTACTCTAAAAAATATCATGGCACTTCAAAATTCTGCAAAGCTGCAAGATAATAAAAACCTTCTTCAAGCAGTAGAGATGATAGAAAAAGCTAAGAATGTATGTATATTTGCAATGGGATCATCCTACTTAGTTGCAAAGGACCTAGTTCAGAAGTTTATGAGAATAGGTATGATGTTTCATGTGTTTGAGGACTCTCACTTACAACTACAGATGGCAAAGAATATGACAGATGAGGATGTTGCTCTAGCAATTAGCTATTCGGCAAATACAATTGAAGTTGTAGAAAGTGTAAAGCAGGCAAAATTAAATGGTTCAAAGGTAATACTTATAAGTGCTTTTGAGCAGAGTGAACTTTCTTTGATGAGCGATTTAGTACTTCCAGTTGCTATGACAGAAGAAAGGTATAGAATAGGCGCTATGAGTTCAAGAATAAGCCAATTAAATGTAGTTGATATACTTTACAATATATATGTGGATAAGAATTATGAAGAATTGCTTGGAAACATAAGCAATACTTATATAAAGAAGGTAGATGATGAGCCATATAGATGATATAAAGAGACTTAGAACCGAAAGTAGAAACGAAAACTCAGATAATCTCGATACAATGAGTATAAGAGAGATAGTAGATTTAATGAATAAGGAAGATGAGAAGACCGTACTTGCTGTAAGAGAGATAAAAGAAGAGATAGCAAAAATGGTTCAACTTGTAATAGATTCTTTTAACAACGGTGGAAGGTTGTTCTATGCAGGAGCAGGCACAAGTGGAAGGCTTGGTGTTTTAGATGCAGCAGAGTGTCCTCCTACCTTTAGTGTTGATAGAAATATGGTGATTGGGCTTTTAGCTGGTGGGGAAAAGGCTCTTTATTCTTCAATAGAAGGAGCAGAAGATATTGAAGACCTTGCTAGAGAAGACTTAAAAAAACATAACTTTTCAAGTAGAGATATTTTAGTGGCAATTGCAGCAAGTGGAAGAACCCCATATGCAATAGGAGCATTAAAATATGCCAAAGAGATTGGGGCAAAAACAGGTGCAATTACTTGTAATAAAGGCTCAAAAATGGCCTCATTAGCAGACATTAAAATGGAGGCAGAGGTTGGGGCAGAAGTACTTACAGGCTCAACTAGACTAAAAGCAGCAACAGCACAAAAAATGATATTGAATATGATAAGTACAGCTTCTATGGTTGGAATAGGTAAGGTATACGAGAATTTAATGGTTGATGTAAACCCAACAAATGAGAAACTTTTTGAGAGAGCTAAAAATATGATTGTTGCTATAACAGGGGTTGCAGATGAAGTTGCAAGCCAGAAGCTTATAGAATCAGAAAATAGTGTCAAGGTAGCAATTCTTAGTATTTTGAAAAATCAATCAGCTAAAGAGTCTATAAGAGATCTTGAAAAATCTAAAGGTCATCTAAGGAAGGCTTTAGAGGCGAAAGAGGTATAGTATGAACGAATATGAAATGTCAATTTTTGAAATAATTCAACATGCAGGGATGGGAAAATCCTATTCTTATGAAGCATTAGATGCTTTAAGTGAAAACAGATTAGAAGATATAAAAGAATGCTTTAAAAAGGCAGACGAAGAATTTACTAAAGCACATGAAGTTCAAACAAAATTGATACAGAGTGAAGCAGCAGGTAATAAGCATGAGGTTACACTTTTAATGGTTCATGCACAAGATCAACTTATGAGTGCAATGGAGTCAAGGACTTTGATAGAGAGAATAATTGAACTTCATAAAAAGGAAAAGTGATGAAAAATAGAGGTCCACTTGATACAGATTATGATATTCCAAAGATAGGATATAGGAGTGCACTTTACTTTTTATTGGCATCTTTATTTTGTATATTTATTATTCCGCAGTTAGGATATTTTAAGTCTGTATTTTCGTTTATTGCACCACTTATTCTTGGGGTTAGTATTCCTTTAGGGGAGAAAAATAGAAAATTTAATAGGAATTTTTTTATAAAAACAGCTATAATTTCAAGTGTTTTTTACATATTTTTGTTTTTGTTTTTTATATAGAAGGAGGTCTGTATGAAGTTATTATTTGTATGTTCTGGCGGAATGAGTTCACAGATAGTAGTAGATGCGCTACAAGCTGAAGCTAAAAAAGAAGCAATGGAGTTAGATGTCTGTGCTATTGGTAGTAATGGCTTTGAAGAAAAGATAAAAGAGGGATTTGATGCTGCAATGGTAGCACCACAGATAAGACACAGATATAAAGAATTAAAACAAATGGCAGACGAGGCAGGGGTACCTTGCGATTTGATTGAACCATTTAATTATTCTCCGCTTGGATCTAAAAAATTATTATTGCAATTAAAAAAATTAATAAATTTATAATAGGAGTATTTTATGTTTGACAAATTTGCGAAGTTTATGGATGAAAGATTATCCACACCAATGGCAAGATTAGCCGAGCAAAGACACTTGAGAGCTATAAGAGATGGTATTATTGCAACATTGCCACTTATCATCGTAAGCTCTATGTTTTTAGTAATTGCTTTTCTTCCAAATCAAATGCCTGAAAGTTGGGCAATAACACAGTGGATTAAAGCAAATGCAGGAAATATACTACTTCCTTACAGAATGAGTATGTTTATTATGACTCTATATGCTGTATTTGGAATAGGTTATTCACTTTCTAAGTCTTATAAGGTTGATGGACTTTCAGGTGGTATTATTGCTGAATTAGGATATCTACTTACAATAATACCTGTAGTTGGACCATCAGCAAATGAAGCACTTACAAACCTAGCAAATACAAATCAGGATTTATCTGCATTTATTTCAAGTGTTCCAAAAGGTTGGTTATTACCTATGGCAAATCTTGGATCTGCAGGTATGTTCGTTGGTATATTTAGTGCAATTATTGCTGTAGAAATTTATAGATTTACTCAACAAAAGAACTTCAAGATTTCAATGCCACCACAGGTTCCACAATCTGTAGCTAGAAGTTTTGAATCATTAGTTCCTACAGCTATTGTATTATTGCTATTTTCAACAGTTACACTTTGGCTAAAAGTAGATGTTCACGGATTTATATCTAAGACAATATCTCCTTTAGTATCTGCAACAGACTCACTTCCATCTGTATTACTACTTTGTTTCCTTGGAATGTTATTCTGGTCTTTTGGTATTCACGGATGGTCAATTGTAGGTACTATAGCAAGACCAATATGGCTAATTTTACTTGATGAAAATATTCAAGCTTTTGCAGCAAAATCTCCAATACCTCATATTGCTGCAGAACCTTTCTATCAATGGTTTATTATGATTGGTGGTTCAGGTGCAACAATAGGTCTAGCTATACTATTCCTATTGAAATCTAAGTCAGCTTATGGAAAGCAGTTAGGAAAACTTGCAATACTTCCAGCAATATTTAATATAAATGAACCAATGATATTTGGGGCACCAATAGTGTTAAACCCAATGTTAATTATTCCATTTGTATTTGTACCTATGTTATTGGCAATAATTGCTTGGATAGCAACTATTCTTCATTTAGTATCTCCGGTTGTCGTATCAGCACCTTGGACTCTTCCAGGACCAATTGGAGCATATTTTGCAACAGGTGGAGATATAAGAGCTACAATATTGAGTATAGTACTTATAATTGTATCAGTACTAATATACTTCCCATTCTTTAAGATGTATGATAGAACTTTACAAAAGCAGGAAGAACAACCTCAAGAAGTAGAGTAGATATTTTTAGCTACCTCGAAAGAGGTAGCTTTGTTTTTTAAGAAGAGGAAATTATGAAAAAAGGATTAAAAGTTGTAACAATAGGTGGTGGAAGCTCATATACACCAGAACTTGTAGAAGGTTTTATAAAAAGATATAGTAGGCTTCCAATTAAAGAACTTTGGCTAGTAGACATAGAAGAAGGAAAGCACAAGTTAGAGATAGTTGGAAATCTTGCAAAGAGAATGGTTGAAAAAGCAAATGTAGATATGGATATTCATCTTAGTTTAAATTTAGATGATGCTCTTAAAGATGCTGATTTTGTAACAACACAGTTGAGAGTGGGATTTCTTGATGCCAGGATACTTGATGAAACAATACCTATAGAATTTTCTGTAATTGGTCAAGAGACTAATGGAGCAGGTGGTATGTTTAAGGCTTTAAGAACAATTCCTGTAATACTTTCTATAATTGAGAAGATGAGAAAGTTATGTCCAAATGCATATCTGATAAATTTTACAAATCCAGCTGGTATTATCACTCAGGCTGCAATAGATATAGGAAATTGGGAAAATACTATAGGACTTTGTAATGTTCCAATAGGTATGAAGATGGGCTTTTCAAATCTGATAAAAGAAGATTCAAAAGATATAGATATGGAAATACTTGGTCTAAATCACCACTTTTTTGTAACTGATATTTTTATTAAAGGCAAATCAAGGCTTCAAGATATGATAGAAATATATACAAAGACAAGTTTTGAAGATTTGGTAAATATGACAAATATTATGAGACATAGATTTGCCGATGAAGTTTTAAGAGGATTAAATGCAATACCTTGTCCATATTTATCTTATTATTTTTTCAGAAGAGAAAATTTAAATAAACAATTAGAAGAGCTTAGGAAATCAGATGTCAGAGCTCAGCATGTAAAAGAGGTAGAAAAAAGACTATTTGAACTTTATAAAGATCCAAATTTAAAAGTAAAGCCTAAGGAATTAGAGGAAAGAGGAGGGGCTTACTATAGTGAAGTTGCATGCTCTCTAATAGATTCTATATATAATGATACAAATGACATCCAATATGTAGACACGCTAAACAAGGGAGCAATTTCTAACATGGATGATGGGCATGTCGTAGAGATAGCTTGTAGAGTTGGTAAAAGCGGGCCTAAGCCTATAAAATATGGCAAGGCACAGGAGAAATTTCTTGGCACAATTATGAATATAAAGGCATTTGAACAGATGTGTATAGAGGCATGTGTCAAAAAGAGTAGAGATGTTGCAATAGCAGCTCTTACTATGAATCCTTTAGTTGATTCTCAGGAAGTTGCAATAAAAGTATTTGACAAACTTTACATAGCACACAAAAAGTATTTAGGAGAATATAAATAATGAGAAGATTGGGAATATCTATATATCCTGATAGAGCAGATGTGAATGAGATAAAAGATTATATTTTAAAAGCAAAGGAAGTTGGAGCAAAGAGAATTTTTTCTAACTTACTTGTGACTGACAAATCAAGAGATGAAATCAGAGATATATTTTTAGATATAAATACATTTGCCAAAGAAAATGGATATGAAATTATCGTGGATGTAAGTCCAAAGGTTTTTGATGCATTAGGTATTAGTTATAAAGATTTGAGTTTTTTCAAAGAGATAAACGCAGATGGTCTTAGACTAGATGTGGGCTTTACTGGCCTTGAAGAGTCTCTGATGACATTTAATGAGTATGGTCTAAAAATAGAAATAAACATGAGTATGGATACTCATACCATAGATACAATTATGGACTACTATCCAAACAGATATAATTTAATAGGATGTCATAATTTTTATCCTCATAAGTATTCAGGTCTACCTTTAGATTTTTTTAAAAAAGTAAATAAAAAATTTCATTCGTATAAATTAAGAACAGCAGCATTTGTAAGTAGCCAAAATCAGAATGCTTTTGGACCGTGGCCAGTTGGACAGGGACTTCCAACTTTAGAAATTCATAGGGATCTCCCTCTGTCTGTACAGATTAAACATATGGTAGCATTAGAAAAAATAGATGACATCATTATCTCTAATTGCTATCCAACAGATAAAGAGCTAGATAGTCTAAAAGGATTGAGCCTAGAAAAAGTGATTTTCGATGTAGAATTAAATGACAAAATAACAGATCTTATGAAAAAAATAGTACTTGAAGAGCCACATTTTTATAGGGGAGATGTAAATGAATATTTAATTAGGTCAACTCAGTCAAGAGTTAAATATAAAGGAGAAAGTTTCCCTATAATTAACCCAATAGACATTTCTAAGGGTGATATAATAATAGAGTCAGATAGTTATGGTCATTATGCAGGAGAACTTCAAATTGCATTAAAGGACATGAAAAATACGGGCCTAACAAATGTAGTAGGTAGGATTTCTCAAGATGAACATATATTACTTGATGAACTTAAACCATGGCAAAAATTTGGTTTTAGAATTAAGGAGTAGTAATTATGAAAAAGGCACTATTATTAATGTTGGTCTTTACTGTTGTATTTGTAGGATGTAGTTTAAAAAAGACAGAATCTAAAGATATTACAGAAAAAAATGTCGAATTAAAGGCAGACAATCACGATATTCCAGCTGTAATAACTATTCCTTCAGGCGAAGTAAAGAATGCAATTGTCATGTTACATGGAACAGGATCAAATAAGGATGAGGCAGGAGATGGATATAAAGTAATATCTTCTAAGCTTGCTAAAGAATACAATATAGCGACAATAAGAATAGATTTTATTGGAAATGGTGATTCAAAAGCAGATTATGTAGATTACAATTTTAAGTCTGCAGTTTCTGATGCACTTGTAGCTCTAAATGCATTAAAAGAAGAACTTAAAGATCAAAAAGAAGTAAATTACTCTATCATGGGATGGTCTCAGGGAGGAACGATTGCAATGTTAGCTGCCGGAGAAAACCCAGAGCTATTTAAAAATGTAATAACTCTCGCTGGAGCCCTAGATTTAAGCGGCATGATGAGTGATGAAAAATATAATGAGGCTAAAAAGAACGGCTATTTCGTTCAGGAATTTGACTGGAGAGAGCCTCTTAAAGTGTCATTAGAATGGTGTGAAGATGTAAAAAATACAGATGTGCTATCGGTATTTAAGGGATTTAAGGGAGATGCTCTAGTAATAAATGGAGAAAAAGACGATGTAGTTCTTCCAGAAGTTGCTAAAAAAATATTTGAGGCTTCTCAAAGTAAAGGTTCAAAACTTGAAATAGTTAAAGACGCAGACCATACTTATAATGTGTTTTCTCAGGAAGATAAAAGCACTATAAAAGAAGTTGGAGATATCATAGGAAAGTGGATAAATAGATAAAATAAAAAAAAAGGCTTTTTTTAAAAGCCTTTTTTAAATGCCATACATATCCCTTAAATTTTCGAATGACTTTATACCTTTTTCGGTTAAATCAAATATATTTTTATTGTTATCTTTAAATATAATTTTCTTTTTAAGGAGTTTTTTACTTATTGAATTAAATTGTTGATCTTGCCAATTTAAATGTTTAGCAATAGTTTTAAAACCTAGTTCATCGCTTTCTTTGTAGCTCTGTCTGTGGTTTCCTATGTGAACAATTAAGAGTTCTTCTTTAAATTGAATTTTTCTCTTAATTTTCCTTATAGTGGTAGTTATTAAGCCATCTTTATTAAGAAGGAAAGCAAGAAGGAAACTAATGCCACCTATAAATGCACACATACCACCGATAGAACCATCTAACCAAATTGCAAGATGAAAACCAATAAGAGCATTAATTATAGCTATTAATGCACTTAGTAAAATGGTTATTTTTAAATCTTTAGTTAGAAGATATGCCGTAGCACCTGGAGATATGAGTAGACTAATTACAAGAATTGCGCCTACAGCATCAAATGCTATAACACTTGTCATTGATGAGAGAGTCATCAGTGAATAAAAAAGTAGGACTGATGAAAAACCAGAGACGGTTGCAAACTCTTCATCAAAAGTTGTGAGCTTTAATTCTTTAAAGAAAATAGTGATAAAGCTAATATTTATTCCAAGCATTATTGACATATTTAAAAGAGACTTTGCGATTGTAAAGGTTCCAAAGTTATATCTGTTAAGGGATGTAAATATGACATTTCCCATTAATACTATGTCAGTGTCAAGATGAGTGTTCCTAGCAAACATACTTATAAGTATTACAGCTAGGGCAAAAAAGAATGGGAATACAATTCCAACAGCATCATCTTTTTTAACTAGCCCTCCATATGACAACCATTCAATGGAAAGTACTGTAATTACACCGAATATTGCAGCTCCAAATATCAGCCATATACTGCTTAAATCTCTAGTTATAAAGAAAGCAATTACTATTCCAAGAAGAACAGAATGGCTTATTGCATCAGAAACCATCGAGAGCTTTCTTAACACAAGAAAGCAACCTATAATAGCACAAGATACAGATGTTATAAGGAGTACTAGAAGTGTTTCTGTCATCCTAGGTTCCTCTTTCTCTGTTTAAAGTTAGCTATTATTCCATGTGGTCCTATAAGAAGCGATATAAGAGCGAACATAGTCATAACTATTATAATTGCAGGGCCAGTACTTAATCCTCTTATTAGAGTTGAGAAGTAAGTTCCAATAAATGAAGATAGAGCACCTACAATTGAACTAATTATTAAAACGATATGGAATCTCTTGCTCCATTGCAGAGCTGTAATAGCTGGTGCAATAAAGAAAGAAGCTATAAGGATGGATCCTACAGCCTTAAGACCTGTAGAAATTAATCCCATGCACATTATAAGCATTATTAAGTACATAAGTGTATTTGGAATGCCGGACATCTTTGATAGAGTCTCATCAAATATAAATACTTTTATTTCTTTATAAAATAGAAGTAGTAGTAAAATCGATGGAACACATACAAAAAATATCATATATACATCGCTTTTTAACATATATGCAGACTGTCCAAATATGTACTTTTGTATTCCTGCTTGTGCAGCATTTGCATAATTTGAATTTCCCTGTATATGGCTAATTAAAACCATACCAAGACCAAAGAAACTTGATAGCACGATTGCTAAAACGGCATCTAAATTTAACTTAGATTTGCTAGAAAACATCTGTATACATATAAATGCAACTATTGATGATATTATTGCTCCTATTAAAAAGATAAAGGAATCTTTTCTTAGAAGTATCATAAATGCTATGACAATTCCTGGAAATGTAGAGTGACCAATAGCATCACCTATAAGAGATTGCCCCTTTAAAACAGTAATACAGCCAATAGCTCCAGATGTTGAAGCAAGTAGCATTGTTCCTATTGCAACAACCCAAAATGTATAACTGGTAAGTAAATTCATCACCTACCTCCAAAAGTCCTGTTTAGATTTTCTTGAGTTAAAATTTCTTCGACAGGGCCTTGCGCAACTACTACTTTATTTAGCATCACTACATGATCAAAATATTCTCTTATTGTATTTAGATCGTGGTGAACAACAATACATGTTTTGTTCTGTTTCTGAGCATCTTTAATAAAGTCCATTATAGCTTTCTCTGTAATCTTATCAACCCCAGCAAGTGGTTCGTCCATAAAATATATTTCAGCATTACTTGCAATAGATCTAGCTATAAATACTCTCTGTCTCTGCCCGCCTGATAATTGAGAAATTTGTCTATTTCTGAATTCAAGCATCCCCATTTTCTCTAGCGCTTTTTCAGCAATTAATTTATCTTCTTTTTTTGGCCTTTTAATCCATCCTAAGTGGACGTACCTACCCATGAGAACTACATCAAAGACTGTGGTTGGAAAATCCCAGTTTACGGCATTTTTCTGTGGCATGTAAGAAATCTTATTTCTTGCTTTTTGCACAGAAAGGCCGTCAATAGTGACGACCCCTGATAATTTTTTTTGTAAACCTAAAATGCCTTTTAAAAGTGTTGATTTTCCAGCACCATTAGGTCCTATTATAGCAGTTCTTGAACCTCTAACAATTTGGATATCATTATCCCAAAGAACAGGTTGATCATGGTAGGCCATAGTCAAATCTTCAACTTCAACAATAATATCCTTCATTGTTTTGACCTCCTATTTACTTAAGGTTATCAACGATCAATTTGACATTATGTCTGTACATGTCGATGAAAGTATCTCCATCTTCTCCTTCTGGAGCTAGAGAGTCAGAGAAAAGCTCATGTCCTTCTCCACTTACAACTTTTACATCGTGTCCAAATGATTTCACAACCTCTTGTAATTTTTTCATTCTTTCTGGTGATGTAGTTGATTCTGCAAAGATTGCCTTAATTTTATGATCAGCTATAAATTTAGCTGTATCTTCGATATCCTTATTGGCAACCTCAGAATCTGTGCTTACTCCTTGAGGAGCAACTACTTCTATATTATAACATCTTGAGAAATAATTAAATGCATCATGAGGAGTTACTAGGAATCTATTGTCTTTAGAAATCTGATCAAGAGCTGTCTTATTTTCCTGATCAAGCTTGTCTAGTTCTGCTAAATACTTTTCTAAGTTAGCTTTGATTACATCCTTTGATTCAGGTAGTAATTCTTCTAATTGCTTAGAAGCTTCTTCTGTAGCTAATTTGTAAAGTGAAATATCAAACCAGAAATGAGGGTCTATTTCTACTTGACCATCTTCTTCCATTTCACCTATTTTTTCTTTAGGGAAGTTAGCTGAAACAGATTTACCCTTGCTCTCTAAAACCTCTATCATCTTTCCTTCAAAGTGAAGACCGTGATATAGGACTAAATCAGCCTTATTTAGCTTATCTAAATCACTAGGCTTTGGTTCATAAATGTGTGGGTCGCTTCCAGCAGGGATAATTAATTCTCTGTTTACTAAATCACCTGCCAATTGGTTTACCATGTCATATAGAAAAGATGTAGTAACTGTTACAGTCTTCTTTTCTTCTTGTGGCTGGGTAGTTGTTTGTGTTGTATCTTTGTTTTCGTTTGTATTAGAGCTATCTTTTGTGTTTTGGCAGCCAGTAAAAATTAGACATGCTGCTAAAAGAGAGCACAATAATAATTTTTTCATATTTCCTCCTGTTATATGATATGAATTTAGTATATCACAAATGATAACTATTATCAAATAGAATTATGATAAATTTTATGTTAAAATAAATATATGAAAGATTTATTGAAAAATAAGGAAAAGATTGGATCAAAACAGGCTATTTTAGTTCTTCCAGGCGGAGGATACATGTTACACTCCGTAAGAGATCAGATGCCTGTTATAAAGAGGTTCAGTTCACTTGGTATAGATACATATGTGCATCTTTACAAAGTCGGGGTTAGAGTTGACTTTAAAGAATTACTTCAAAGGCTTTCAGAAGTAATTGAAGAATTAAAGAAGGATCATGAAAAAATATATTTGCTTGGATTTAGCGCAGGAGGGCATCTGGCAGCACTTTATACTTCTTTAAAATATTCTCCTTCTGTATCGGGACAAATTCTTGCATACCCTGTTGTTAACTGGAAGGCAATGCATGAACATAATAAAAAGGCTGAAATTGTAGACTATGGAGTACTTGCTGATTACGATGAAAATTATGATCCAATAAATTTGATACATCCATCCATTCCTAGAACTTTTATGTGGTTTACAAGGACTGACGAAGTTGTTTTAAGTTCACATAATTTAGAGTATGCTAAGAAATTAGTGGAAAATAATATAGATATACAACTACATATGTTTAATAGAGGAGAACACGCATTATCAACATGTGATGAAATAAGTTGTTTTGCCATGAATTATCCAAAAGAGGTTGGTATATGGTGTGATCTTTGTGCAAGTTGGATAAGAGAGGAATAGAAATTTCTCTCTTTTTATGTTAAAATAAAGTAAAATCACATGTAAGGAGGAGAAATGAAATACGTTTATCACTTTGATGAAGGTAATAAGGACATGAGGTCATTACTTGGAGGAAAAGGTGCCAACTTAGCAGAAATGACTAAGATAGGTTTGCCAGTACCGACAGGTTTTACCATTACAACTCAGGCTTGCAATAGATTTCTTGAAGAAGAAAAGCTTTGGGATGGATTTATTGATGAAGTAAAAGAACATATTTTAAAGGTTGAACAGGAAACTGGGAAGAAATTTTCTGATACAAATAACCCTCTTCTCTTTTCAGTAAGAAGTGGTGCGGTATTTTCAATGCCTGGAATGATGGATACAATACTCAATCTAGGTCTAAATGATGAGTCTGTTGAGGGGCTAGCTAAGTTAACAGGAAATCCTAGATTTGCCTATGATAGCTATAGAAGATTTATACAGATGTTTAGCGATGTTGCAATGGGCGTTGAAAAGGAAAAATTTGAACACGAATTGGCAAAAATGAGAATAAAAGCCGATGTTAGAGATGACGCACATATTCCAGCAGAATTATTAAAAGAATTAATTGGCATATATAAAAATATTTATAAGAATGAGACAGGTTCAGACTTTCCACAGGAACCACTTGTACAATTGACATATGCTATAAAGGCGGTTTTTCTATCTTGGAATAACAGTAGGGCCGTAGTATATAGAAGATTGAGCAATATAGCTGACGATTTAGGAACAGCAGTAAATGTTCAAAGCATGGTATTTGGTAATAGTGGAGATGACAGCGGAACTGGCGTTGCTTTTAGTAGAAATCCTTCAACAGGAGAAAATAAGCTATTTGGTGAATTTTTAATAAATGCTCAGGGAGAAGATGTAGTTGCAGGCATTAGAACTCCTCATACAATAGATAAATTAGAAGAAATGATGCCAGAAGTATATGAGCAATTTAAAACAATAGCTGACAATTTAGAAGAGCACTACAGAGATATGCAAGATCTAGAGTTCACCATTGAAAATAAGAAATTGTATATATTACAAACTAGATCTGGAAAGAGGACTTCTGTTGCAGCCTTTAAAATAGCTGCAGATTTATATAGGGATGGCAAAATTTCTAAGGAAGAAGCTGTACTTAGAATTGAGCCAGAAAGACTTGACCAATTGCTCCATCCAACATTTGATGAAAGAGCTTTAAAAGAAGCAGAAATAATAACTACGGGACTTCCAGCATCTCCTGGTGCAGCAAGTGGTAGAGTTTATTTCTCAAGTGAAGATGTAATAAAGGCACATAAAGCTTTAGAACCTGCTATATTAGTTAGACAGGAAACATCACCAGAAGATATAGAAGGGATGTTGGTTGCTGAAGGTATTTTGACAGCTAGAGGAGGTATGACTTCTCATGCTGCTGTAGTAGCAAGAGGAATGGGAAAATGCTGTGTAGCTGGTGCTTCAGAAATTAGAGTTGACTATGAATCAAAGACAATTAGAACCAAAAATGGAGATATAAGAGAAGGAGAATTTATTTCAATAAACGGAAGCACCGGTAAAGTTTATAAGGGAGATATTAAGAAGGTGAGTCCTGAGCTATCTCAAGATTATAGGACAATTATGGAATTGGCCGATGAGATAAGAAATATTGAAGTAAGAGCTAATGCAGATACACCTAGAGATGCAAATATAGCACTTGAATTTGGGGCTCAAGGTATTGGATTATGTAGAACTGAACATATGTTTTTCCAAGAAGATAGAATTACAAAAGTTAGACAGATGATACTATCTGATACCATAGAGGAAAGGAAAGAAGCTCTTAAGAAAATTCTTCCACTTCAAAGACAGGATTTTAAAGAAATATATGAAGTTATGAAGGGCAAGCCTGTTACAATAAGACTATTAGATCCACCTCTTCATGAATTTTTACCAGTTAAGAAGGAAGATATTGAAGAGTTAGCGCAGATTATGAATTTAAGTTATGAGGGATTGAGAAAGAGAATAGATGACCTTCATGAAGTAAATCCAATGTTAGGTCATAGAGGCTGTAGACTTGCAATAACTTTCCCAGAAATTTATAGAATGCAGGCAAGAGCAATTATTGAAGCTGCTTGTCTAGTAGATGACAATGACATGGTATGTGAGATAATGATACCTCTTGTTGGAGATGCTAAAGAGCTTAAAATTGTCAAAGATGAGATAATAGAAGAAATAAATCAGGTTCTAAAAGAGCAGTCAAAAGAAGTTAAGTATCTAGTGGGAACTATGATAGAAATACCTAGAGCTGCACTTTTAGCTGATGAAATAGCCAAGGAAGCAGAGTTCTTTAGTTTTGGAACAAATGACATGACTCAAATGGGATTTGGTTTTTCTAGAGATGATAGTGGAAAATTTTTATCAGAATATACAGAAAAGGGAATACTCACAAAGAGTCCGTTTGAGCAATTAGATACTCATGGTATAGGTAAATTGGTAGAAATGGCAGCACGCTTAGGTAGAGAGACTAAGCCAAAATTAAAGCTTGGAGTATGTGGTGAGCACGGAGGAAATCCACACTCAATTCAATTCTTCCATAAAGTAGGTTTAAATTACGTATCTTGCTCTCCATTTAGAGTTCCAATCGCTAGATTAGCTGCAGCACAAGCAACTATTTTAAATTCTAAAGAAGAATAAAAAGAAATATTAGTACAGAGGTGTAATACACCTCTGTATTTTTTTATAGAAAATTAAAAAATATATTTCAAAATAGTAAAATGATTGTAAATTCCTTTAATATCAATGTGTGTATGATATAATACCCTTGGAAAAGGGGAGATATGAACATTTGTACAGTTATAAGTAAACTAAGAAAAAATGAACAAGTTTCTCAAGATATTATAGATAGGTTATTAGAAGAATATCCAACAGAGGATGAATTATACAAATATTCAATAAAAAAATCAAAAGATAAATCAAGTAGAGATTACTATATAAAAATGGCAATAATGCATCACAGACAGGACGCACTGCTTTATGCACATGAAAAAGGATATGTTGAGAGTAATTTTAAGGAATTGCTTGAATTGGCGTCAAACAATGGATTTTCAGCAGCAGCATTTATTTTAGGACATATGTGTGTTATTGAATGTGATGGAGAGGGGGCTATCAAGTGGCTTACATCAGCTGCCAACCAAGGATTAGTCAATGCTCAATACGAACTAGGTTATCTATATAGACAAGGAATAAATGGTTTTTGCTCATTAGATAAGTCTCTATATTGGCTTACAAGAGCAGCTATGAATTTATATGCGCCAGCTTGTTATCTTTTAGGAAAGATGTATGAAAAGGCAGAAGGTGTCAAAAAGTCTGTAGAGACAGCAAAAAAGTGGTATAAGATAGCAGCAGCAAGTCCATTTACAAATCATCTAAACAGAGCAAATTATGCGTTAGCAAATCTACACCATTCTCTAAAACAGTATGATCAAGCTATTAAATATTGGCAGAACCTATCAATACTTGGAGATAGGGATGCACAGTATCATTTAGGTTGTTATTATGAAAGCGGACTTGCAACAGAGAAAAATTTAGAATTAGCAAAGAAGTGGTTTGAAAGTTCGTCTGAATATAATGATGAAGCTAGAAAAAAACTTATAAATTTTTAAAGCAGGCTAACTGCTTTTTTTATTTCTTTAATGGGTATATTTTTCAAAAAGGAGGATAAATGAAACATAATAATCAATTGTATATAGATGGACAATGGGTGGATGCCAAGGGAAAAGAAATAGAAATTTTTAATCCAGCCAATTTTGAAAAGATAACAAGTATTACTAGTGCTACAGAAGAACAAGTTGATGAAGCTGTAACAAGTGCAAAAAAGGCATTTAAGACTTGGAAGTTTGTAGATCTAGAAGAAAGAATAAAGTATGTAAAGAAATTTGTAGAAATATATAGAGGAAAATTTGAAGAACTAAGAAAGACTTTGATAGATGAATTTGGGGTTGCAAAATCTAGCTCATTTTCACAAATAGAGTGGCCTCTTACAGAGATTGAAGTTCTTCTTGATCAAATAAAAGACTTTAAATTTTCTCATAAGATGAAAACATCGATAGTTTATAAAGAACCATATGGAGTATTTGCCTGCATTTCTCCTTGGAATTATCCGATAATGCAGATAACTAGAAAGATAATCCCAGCAATACTAGCAGGAAATACATGTGTAGTTAAGCCAGCAAGTTCTACGCCACTAAGTGCTATAAAGCTCATTGAGATTGCAGATGAAGCTGGATTTCCTAAGGGTGTTGTAAATCTTGTCCAAGGTGGAGGGTCTTCAATAGGAAGCTATCTAGCTAAGCACAAGTTAGTTGATGCCATATCATTTACTGGCTCAACTCAAGTAGGACAAGATATGTATGATTATGCTAAAAATAATGTCAAGCATTTAGTTCTTGAACTTGGAGGAAAATCTCCTATGTTAGTTCTAGATGGTGCAGATGTTGAAAAAGCGGCTCAGACATCTCTCACCTCTTGTTTTAGAAATACAGGACAGACATGTTCGTGTCTATCAAGAGCTATAGTATTAGAAAGTAAATATGATGAATTTTTAGAGGCAGTTAAGAAAGTCCATGAAAGCTTTAAGTACGGAAATCCTTGGGATGAAGAAAATAGAGTTGGACCTGTACACTCAAAAGCTCAGTTTGACCAAGTTGTAAAGTACATAGAATTAGGGAAAAAAGAAGCAACTCTATTCTTAGGTGGAAACTACGATTCAAGCAAGGGATACTTTGTTGAACCTACAGTATTTATTGATGTTGATAATAGTATGGAAATTGCAAGAAATGAAATATTTGGTCCAGTTGTCTGTGTGATAAAAGTCAAAGATGTAAAAGAAGCAATAGAGGTGGCTAATGATACAGATTATGGTCTTTCTTCAGCAATCTTTGCCCATAGAGATTTAGCACTTGATATAGCTAGGTATATTGAGGCGGGAGACGTTCTTATAAATGGTAAAGCCAAGGATGGGACAAGTCCTTTTGGCGGTTATAAAATGTCTGGAATATCAAGAGAGTTAGGTATTTATGGACTAGACGCCTGTCTACAGACTAAATCGGTATATATAGATGAGTAGCGTTCTTATAACAGGGGTTACAAGAGGAATAGGAAGAGCCTGTGCTATTACATTTGCAAAGGCGCATTACAACATAGTTGGATTTTATAAAAATAGTGATGATCACGCTAGAAAATTAAAGGAAGAATTAGATGAACTGGGAGTTCAGCATTTAATTTTAAAAGTAGATATTTCTAAATTTGAAGAAGTAGAAAAAGCCATCAATGATGTTAGAGTCTATTTTAAAGATATAGAACTACTTATAAATAATGCTGCTATTGCAAAGAGGGGACTATTTCAGGATATAAGTTTAGAAGACGAGAAAGAAATAGTAGATGTAAATATATTTGGTCTTTTAAATGTAACAAGAGAAATGTTGAATTATTTTTCAAAATCTGAAAAGGGTCATATCATAAACCTGTCATCCTGCTTTGCTAAATCTGGTGCAGCGCTAGAGTCTCATTATTCAATGACAAAAGCAGCAGTTGAGTCCTTTACAAAGTCTTTGGCAAAAGAGCTTTTTAATACTAATATTAGGGTCAATGCAATAGCTCCTGGAGCAGTTGATACACATATGTTAGATT
>JAEZUZ010000084.1 GCA_023443345.1 Bacillota bacterium | reverse complement strand
CCTGTAGATTTTGCCTGTGCTCTTTTAGATTTAAAATTATATATTGTATTTAATACTTTAGCATCAGACATCTGTGATGCAACAAATCTATTCCATATCAGAGTATATAGCTTTAATTCATCCCTATTTAAATACTTCTGAAGTGACTCAGGGGTTCTATTTACATCAGTAACTCTTATACCTTCGTGTGCATCTTGACCACTTTGATTTCTATTTTTCTTATTTGCTGTATACTCTTTTCCATAATTATTTAGTATAAATTCATTCACTTGTGATCTTGCTTGATCAGAAATTCTAGTAGAATCTGTTCTCATATATGTTATAAGACCTTCAAGACCTCTTTTAATTTTTATACCTTCATATAGAGATTGGGCAATTCTCATGGTTTTCTGTGCTTGAAAATTTAAAATATTAGAAGCATCTCTTTGTAAAGAAGCAGTTGTATAGACTTCAGGAGCTACTCTATTTCTTTCTTTATTAGTAATCTCTTTAAGAACAAACTTTTCATCTTTTAATATGTCTTCTATTTCCTGTGCCTTATTTATATTGTCTACTTCTACTTTTTTATTATCTAATTTTACTAATTCAGCTAATAATTTTGACTTATCTTTTTTTAGTTCAACATCAAAAGTCCAATATTCTTGACTTATAAATTCTCTTATTTCTTTTTCTCTTTGTGCAATCATATGTAGAGCTACAGATTGCACTCTGCCAGCACTGAGGCCTTTTAAAACTTTTCTCCAAAGTATTGGTGAAATTTTATAGCCAACAAGTCTATCTAGTACTCTTCTAGCTTGCTGTGAATCTACAAGTTTAATATCTACTTTTCTAGGATTTTTAATAGCATTTTTTACTGCATCTTTTGTAATTTCATGAAAAGTAACCCTGTGTTTTTCATTAGGGTCAAGTTGAAGTAAATATTCTAAATGCCAAGCAATAGCTTCTCCCTCTCTATCAGGGTCAGTAGCTATAAAAACTTTATCAGCTTTAGCACTTTCTTTCTTTAAATTTTTAACAATTTCACCCTTACCTCTAATTGTAATGTAAAGGGGTTCAAAGTTATTATCTACATCTACACCTAACTTACTTTTAGGAAGGTCTCTAATATGACCTATTGTAGCTACAACTTTATAATTTTTTCCTAAATATTTTTCAATAGTCTTTGCTTTAGATGGTGATTCAACAATAACAAGATTTTTTGGCATTTATTCTCCCTATATTAATTCCTCAAAAATATCTAAGTTGTGTATGCAATAAGCTCCCTGAGAAATGAGATAATTGCATCCTGATTTATCTTCTCTAGTAATATCTGATGGTAAAGCCCATAAATCAATACCATGCTCTATGGCATATTTACATGTAATCATTGTTCCAGATTTAATTGAGCATTCTGTAACAATTAGAGTATCACATATGGCACTTAAAAGTCTATTCCTTCTTATAAAATGCCATTTATTGGGCGATTGATCATATGTATACTCTGTAAGTAGTAGATCTATTTTATTTCTAATATCTATATTTGCCTTAGGATAGTTGTAATTAAGTCCACAACTAAGCACAGCTATAGTCTTAATACCAAGATCAATTGCAGTTCTATGAGCTATTGAATCAACTCCTAATGCAAACCCACTTGATATAATATATCCTCTATTTCCTAATTTTTCAACTATTTTTTTAGTCATATCTATTGCATACTTTGATGGAGATCTTGTTCCTACAACTGTTGCTATTTTTGAATTAAGTAGCGCAGGATCTCCCTTGTAATACAATTGTAATTCTTCTGCAAGCCTTGAATAAACTCTTTCTGGGATAAATTTTCTTTCTAATAACATACTTCCTCCATTAAAAAAAATTTTAATGTAAGTAGTATTTAAAATGTTATTTAAAGTGAAGGTTTATTTAAAGGAATTTACAAAAACTTTTTCTGTGAATTGGAGATAGTCCATATTTTTTTAATGCTTGAATGTGTTCTTGACTTCCATATCCCTTATTACTTTTAAAATTATATTGTGGATATTTATCGTGCATCTCTATCATATAGTTATCTCTAATAACTTTTGCACATATTGAAGCTGCAGCAATAGAATTGGATAAGGTATCTCCCTTGTTAATAGAATTGACAAAAATATCATTAAATTTCAAAGGCATTGCATCTACTAGTAAAGCGTCTAACTTTAAAGGAAAATTTTTTACACACATCTCCATTGCATACTTAGTAGCTTGATAGATGTTGATTTCATCTATTTCTTCTGGAGATACACTAAAAGTTGAAATAGTTGCACTTTCTTGTATTTCTTTAAATAATTCTCTTCTTTGTTTATCACTTAATTTTTTAGAATCATTTAGACCAATTATTTTTTTATTGAGTTTAACACATGCACAGACAACCGGACCAGCTAAAGGGCCACGCCCAACTTCATCAATACCTGCAATATTTAAATATCCTCTTTCTAGTAATTGATTTTCTAAGGTATTTAGTCTATTATAATTTTCTTCTAATTTTTCTAGTTTCAAAAGATGATTTTGGGCTTGTTTTTTTAAGCGTAAAACCCCCTGTCTATCATCATCAATAAATCTATTAATGAATTCTCTCTTATCAATCTGTTGAAATATTTCTTTTATTTCTCTAATACTTAACTCTTTCAAGGGATACCCTGCCTATCTTTGAACTTCTAAATTCATCAATAATAATATTTGTAACTCTCTGATCATCAATATTATTTCCCTTTTGAATACATCCTCTTTTTTTAGCTATTTCTTGATAAATTTCATATGTATCACTATGAGTTATTGAAAATCTACTAACTAGTTGATCATAATAATTATCTTTTAAATAATCAAGCAATCTAAAAGCTACCTCTTCAAGTGGGATTATATCGTCATTTATTGAGCCAATCATAGCTATCTTAAATGCCTGATCTTCATTTTCAAATTTAGGCCATAATATTCCAGGAGTATCAAATAGTTCAATAAAATCGTTGATTTTTATCCACTGCTTTCCTCTTGTAACTCCTGGTTTATTGCCTACTTGTGTTATTTTTTTATTGGCTAATCTATTTATAAAAGAGCTTTTTCCAACATTTGGTATACCAAGTATCATAACTCTCATAGGCCTTGGATTTCTATTTTTATTTAAAAATGGTTGTTTAAATTCATCAAATATGTTTTTGAAAATGTTGTTTAATTCCTTTGTACTTCCATCTTTTGAATTAAATTCTATGGCAATATTATTATTTTTATTATAATAGTCTATCCATTCTTTAGTTATGCCCGGATCTGCTAAATCACTTTTATTTAAAATGGTAATAACTTTTTTATTTTTAAAAAAATTATCAAAAATAGGATTGTGACTACTTAGAGGTATTCTAGCATCTACAACTTCAACTAGTACATCCATCATATTTATGTGTGAATTAATTAGTTCCTTGGTCTTTTTCATATGACCTGGATACCACTGTATCATACATACTCCTTTATGAAAAAAAGCTGCAACGCAGCTTTATATTATCTGATCTGTTCACGAACTTTTGCAGACTTACCAACACGATCACGAATGTAGTAAAGTTTTGATCTGCGAACTTGACCTTTTCTTACTAATTCAATCTTTTCTACCTTTGGTGAATTAAGTGGGAATATTTTTTCTACTCCAACTCCATAAGAAATTTTTCTTACAGTGATTCTCTCTTGAATTCCACCGCCAGTTCTTTTAATAATTAAACCTTCAAAAACCTGAATACGCTCACGCTTACCTTCCTTAATACGTTCATGAACACGAACTGTATCACCAGAACGGAAATCAAATTTTTGATCTTTTATTCCTTCTCGCTCTAAATCACGAATGATGTTACTCATGAAGGTCCTCCTTATAAATCTCTAATATCTTTTTTTCTACATTAGTACTAAATCTACCTGTTTTTAATCCGTCTTCAATTAAATCTGGTCTATATTTTATAGTATTTCTAATTGATGATTCAAGTCTAAATTCTTCTATTAATTTATGATTTCCATTTACTAAGACATCTGGAACACTATAGCCTCTAAATTCTCTAGGTCTAGTATACTGATCATATTCAAGAAGACCATTTGTAAATGATTCTTCTTCTAATGAATCACTTCTAATAACACCAGGAATTTTTCTAATTATAGTATCAATAAGAACCAAAGCTGATATCTCTCCCCCACTTAGAACATAATCTCCTATGGATATTTCTTGAGGTTTAAAATGATCTATTACCCTTTGATCAATTCCTTCAAAATGTGAACAAAGTATTGTAATATTATCAAGATTTGAGAGTTCGCTTGCCAATTTATCATCTAATTTTTGTCCTCTAGGTGACATATGTATTAGATGACCTTTTGTGTCTTCTAATGCATCAAATATTGGCTGTGGAGCCATAAGCATTCCTGCTCCTCCGCCAAATGGCTTATCATCAACTTGTTTTTTTATACTTGTACTATTAGAATAATCTCTAATATCTTTTATAACTATATCTATAATACCATTGCTAATTGCTTCACTAGCCATTTTTAATGATAGATATCTATCAAAAAAATCTGGATATATAGTTAAAATTTCTATTACCATAGTCCCTCTATAAGTTCTAAGTATATGCACTTATTTTCAAAATCTATTTCCTTAATAAAAGGACCTTCTCCCGGGATGTAGTGTCTTTTATTTTGAGAATCTATAAATATATATAAATCCTGAAATGAAGATGTATCTACATCTTCAAGCTTTGCAATTACTTTACCTTCTGATATAGCATCAAAGCCAATTACATCACTTACTAAATATTCATCTTCTTCAAGATTAAGTTCATTTTTATCTGCAAAGATTTCTCTATTTACTAATTTTTGAGCCATTTCAATATTTTCAATATTAAATAACTTTATGATAGGAAATCCCTTCTGTTCTCTTAAAGAAGCAATAGAATAATTGATTCCATCTATAACTATTTTTTGATTTTTATATAAGAGATGTCTGTTTCCATAAGGATAACACTTTATTTCTCCCTTAAGTCCAACTGTTTTAGAAATTTTAGCTAACTTTATCAACGACATCTACATAAACCTTTACATTTTCAAGTGTCGCCTTAGTCCTTGCAATTGTTCTTATTGCATTTATGACATTTCCTCCACGGCCAATTACAGCACCTATGTCATTTTTATCAACTTCTACTTTGATATAAACTTCTGTACCTTTTACCTCTTCAGTTACTGTAAATTTACTTGAATCTTTTAAAAGAGATTGTACTAAAAATTCTACAAGTTTTTTCATTATTAAGCCTTCTTATTTTCTAATGCTCCGCTTTCACGTAGTAAACGCTTTGCTGTAGAAGTAGGTTGTGCACCGTTTGAAATCCACTTTTTAGCAGCTTCAACATCAACTTTTAATTCTTTTGGTTGGCTTATTGGATTGTAGTATCCGATTTCTTCAATGAATCTACCATCTCTTGGGCTTCTTGAATCTGCTACAACTAAGCGATAGAAAGGACGCTTCTTGCTACCCATTCTTCTAAGTCTTATTTTTACTGACATTTTTCCTCCTTAATATATTTAAAAGGGCAATCTCATATTTGAAAAAGGATTGCGTCCTTTTTTCCCTATTTTAGTAAAGTTTTTCATCAACTTTCTAGTTGTCTGAAACTCTTTCAATACCTTATTTACTGCTGAAACACTTGTTCCGCTTCCATTAGCTATTCTCTGTTTTCTAGATGCATTTATAATATCTGGATTTCTTCTTTCCTGCTTAGTCATTGAAAGAGCAATCGCCTCTATTTTATCTATTTCTCTATCATCAAAACTTCCCAAGCTCTTTTTATTAATTCCAGGAATCATAGATAGTAATTCTTTAATAGATCCCATCTTTTTCATCTGTCTAATCTGATCTAGAAAATCATCAAAATCTATGCCTTGATTCTGAACTTTCTTTAGGAGTTCCTTGCTCTTTTCTTGGTCAATATTTTCTTCTACCATCTTTATTGCACCAAGAATATCTCCAAGTCCAAGAATTCTTGAAGCGATGCTCTCAGGTTCAAATTCAACTAAGTTATTTGCAGAAATTTTCTCTCCAACACCAGTAAATTTGATCGGTGTGCCTGTGACACTTTTAATACTAAAAGCTGCTCCACCTCTAGTGTCACCATCAAATTTTGTCATGATAACACCATCAATTCCAAGTTGTTCATTAAAACTCTCTGCAACTTTTACAGATTCCTGACCAACCATCGCATCAACAACAAGTAAAATTTCTGTAGGTTTTACTATCTTTTTGATGTTTTTTAATTCATCCATCAACTCTTGATCTATGTGAAGTCTTCCGGCTGTATCAAGTATGAGTACATTGCAACCCATTCTTATTGCCTGATCAACAGCAACTTTAGAAATTTCAAGAGGATCTTTACTATCAATTTCTAGAAAATCTACATCTATTTGTTTAGCTAAGACTTTTAATTGATCTATAGCTGCAGGTCTATATACGTCTACAGAAGCTAGATATGGCTTCTTACCTTGCTTCTTTAACTTTAATGCTAACTTAGCAGCACTAGTAGTTTTACCAGCACCCTGAAGTCCTGCCATCATATATACGGTAAGACTATTGGTATTAAAAAGTAATTTTTGACTTGTTCCTCCTAGCAAAGTAACAAGCTCATCCTTTACAATTTTTATAACTTGATGAGCTGGAGTTAAGGATTTCATTACTTCTTCACCAACAGATTTTTCACTTACATTTTGTATAAATGTCTTTACTACTTTTAAGTTTACATCAGCTTCTAAAAGAGATAGTTTAACCTCTCTCATAGCCTCTTTTATATCTTTTTCAGAGATCTTTCCCTTTCCCTTTAATTTTTGAAGGGTTCTCTGAAGCTTTTCCGATAAGTTATCAAGCATTTCTACTCCTTAACATACTAATAAAGTATCTCTTCAAGTTCTTTAGATATCAATGCTAAAGCTTCTGGTTTATCCTTTAATAATTCTTTAAGAGAATCATATATATATTGTAGTTTAACTCTATCATCTTTAAATCTCTTAAATAGGCCCAGTTTTTCTTCAAAGCTCTCAAGTTTAGATATGGATCTATTTATATTGTCATAGACTGCCTGTCTTGTTGAAGACAGATTATCAGCTATTTCACTATAAGTTAGACCATCATCGAGATACTGAGTCATTATTTCAACTTGTAATTCTGTAAGCAATGGCCCATAAAAATCCATAAGGAAATTTATTCTTTCTACATCCATATCTTCCTCGTAAAGTTTAATTACTTTACAAGTATACTACATAAATATAAAAAGTCAAGAAAAAAATAAAGATCAAAAGATCTTTATTAATTCATTTCTAATTTTTCTGCAACTTCATCAATTATTTCGGTATTTTCCCCTTTTACAAATAAGAATTTATTGTCCTTGATTATTATACCCATTGCAATATTGTTATTAGAAAACTGGTAATATTTATGATTATTTTCATTAATTATTTTTTGGTATCCAGGATTTGGACCGATTTGTTCAAAAAATAATTCATCTGCCTTCTGTAATACTTTGCAGTCAGCATAAAATACATGATAAATTGGATTTTCTCCCCTTTTATCTGCTTTAAATCCTTTAAATTCTTCATTATCTATCTCTTTTATATTCATATCTGGAAATAGTGAAGAATATTCTGATGAGTCATCAGAATTATCTTGTTTATTTATAACATTTATATTTTGGTCTTCTTTATTTTCTTCTTTATTACTTTGTTGAGTATTAGTTTTCTCTATTTCTTTTTTTGGTTCTACCTTCTTATTTTCCTCTTTAGGTTGTTCTTCCTTAGGTGATTCTACCTGATTAGTAACTATTTCAGTTTTATCTTCAACTTTTGAAGAACTCGATTTATTTATAACTATAATACTTAAAAATGTCCAAAATCCAAAGAGATTAAATAATAAAAATATTATTATCAATAAAGATCTTCTACTTCTCACTTTTCCTCCTATTTTTAGCAAGCTCACAAATATTTTTAAACAATTCAATAAAAGTAGGATGCGGATAAATCATATTTGATAACTCATCGATAGATAAATTATTTGTTATAGCCATATTTGCCAACATCACTAGTTGTTCTGCATCCTTGCCAAATGCCTGCATTCCTAAAATCTGATTGTCATTAAATAACATTTTTACAAGACCCTGACTATTATCTAATGCAACAGCTTTAGAATTAGATCTATATGGCAACTTTACAGTGTCATATTTGATATTTAATTCTTCTAATTCATTGGAAGAAAATCCAACTTTTGAAATTTCTAAATCTAAATATATACTTGATACAACAGCGGGACGATTTTGAATTTCACCAAAATCAAGATATTTAGCAAGTCGATTTCCATCATTTTCTGCAACATGAGCTAATAAAATGTTTGATTTAACTACATCTCCAATTGCAAATATATTTTCAACATTTGTTTGGAACTTCTCATCTACTTCTATACCCCTATCACTATAGTTTATAGATGTTTTCTGTAAACAAAGTTTATCAATATTGGCACTTCTTCCTGTTGCAATTAAGACACTAGAACTAGAATAAGTTACTTCTCTTTTTTTATAATTAGCTAAAATATCAACTCTATCATCGAGATTTTTTAGTTCTAAAATTTCTACACTATCTATTACTTCTATAGAATTTTCTTTGAGATATTTAATCACTCTACTAACGATATCTCTATCAAAGCCATCTAAGAATTCATAAGCTAATATTTTGACTTTTGATCCTAAATTTTTATATATCTCTGCAAATTCTAAACCTACAGCTCCCGCCCCAATAATTATAAGCTCTTTTGGTATAACATTTAAATCTAACAATTCATCAGATGTGTATATATTACCTACACCTTTAATATCAAAGTTAATAAATGGTTTTGAACCTGTAGCTATAACTAAAATATCAAACTTCATATTTTGATTATTTACAGATATAGTCTTATCATCTATAAATTCAACAGAAGATTTTATTATTTCGATATTTTCCCTACTTTTGATTAGATTAATTAAATTATTAGAAAGAGTTGATATTATATCATCTTTTTTTGACTTGATTACATCTAGATCTTTTTCTTTTTTTGATAATTCTAATAGCGTTTTAGTAGGTATGCAGCCTCTATATAGACATGTTCCACCAGGATTATCAGTATCTATAAGTTTGATATTGTTCTCTTTAGATAAATTTAAAGCTAAATTATATCCTGCTGGGCCGGCTCCAATTATTACTATATTTTTACTCATAATATTTCAACTTTGGATTTCTTGCAGCAAAAGCCTCATCTGGTTTAGATATTTGAGTGCTAATTGGTGCTTCTTTAAAATTATTTGTCTGCTGAGTTGCTTCTTGAGCTATCTCATTGAGTGCCTTAACAAAAGCATCAATATTTTCCTTTGATTCAGTTTCTGTTGGCTCAATCATCATAGCTTCATTAACTATCAGTGGAAAATATATAGTAGGCGGATGAAAACCATAATCTATAAGTCTCTTTGCTATTTCTAAAGTTCTTGATTTTAATGGATTGCTCTTTAAGCCACCTAGAACAAATTCATGAAGAAAATCTACATTAAATCCCTTTATATAATTTTCTTTTAGTTTTGAATATGCATAATTTGCATTAAGTACAGCCATATCTGATACTTGATTCAATCCATCAGATCCCATACTAAGTATGTAAGTATATGCTCTAATTAATATTGAAATATGGCCAAAGAAATCCTTGATAGGTCCTATTGAATTTTGATGAGAATAATCTCTCTTATACATGCCATCTTCAAATTTAATTGTAGGAGTAGGTAAAAATTCTTCTAAAAATTTCTTTACACCTACTGGACCACTCCCTGGACCTCCTCCTCCATGAGGAGTAGAAAAAGTCTTATGTAAATTAAAGTGAACTACATCAAAGCCCATATCTGCAGGATTTGTCTTTCCTAATATTGCATTAGCATTTGCTCCATCATAGTAAAGTAGCCCACCATTTCTATGTATTATATCGGCAATTTCACAAACTTCCTGATCAAATACACCTAAAGTGTTAGGATTTGTAAGCATAAGACCGGCAACCCTATAGTCTGCTAACTGTCTTAGAGCCTCAACATCAATTTTACCTACAGTATTTGATCTTAGTTCAATAGGCTCAAAACCAAGCATCGAAACTGTAGCAGGATTTGTTCCATGTGCTGCATCTGGAATTATTATTCTTTTTCGCTTGGTATCACCCCTACTATTATGATATGCCTTAATAATCATAAGACCTGTAAGTTCACCATGAGCCCCAGCTGCAGGTTGAAGGGTAAATGCATCCATTTTAGAGATTTTCTTAAGTTGCTCTTGCAACTCATACATCAATTGAAGTATACCTTGAGCATCTTCATCTCTTACTAATGGATGTAAATTTAAAGTTGAAAAATTTGATGCTATTTCTTCATTTATCTTAGGATTATACTTCATAGTACAGCTTCCAAGTGGATACATTCCTACATCTATAGAATAATTCTTATAACTTAAATTTGTATAATGTCTTACTACATCAAGTTCATATACTTCAGGAAGTCTGGCAGGGATTGTTCTTAAATCACTGCTATCAAAAATATTCTCTAAATCAATATTTTCAACATCTAATTTAGGGAGTCTATAAGAAGATCTGCCCTTAGAGGATTGTTCAAATATAAGTTTATTATATGTTCTTATCATATATATCCTCCATTAATTCTACTAATTTATCCATTTCTTGCTTGCTCCTGTTTTCTGTAACAGCAATTGCAAATTGATATGGATCTTCTTCAACTTTTGAACATGCAAAATATCCCTCTTTAGAGAGCTCTTTTTCTAGAATTTCCTGTTTTACTTTTGACTTTAAGACAAATTCATTAGTGAATTTATCACCATAGACATCTTCAAATTTTCCAGTAGAAATGAGCTTATTATATAAATAATGCGCCTTATTTATACTTTGAGTATAGGCATCTTTTAGTCCCTCAAAGCCCATAATTGACAAATAAGCACTTACAGCAAGGGTTTGAATACCTTGATTTGAGCATATATTTGATGTAGCTTTAGAACGTCTTATGTGTTGTTCTCTAGCTGTTAAAGTAAGAACATATGCTCTGTTGCCATTTCTATCTATTGTTTCTCCACATATTCTGCCTGGAAGCTTTCTCATCAATTCTTTTTTTACAGCCATATATCCAATATATGGTCCACCAAATTGAAGTGGTATCCCAAGGCTCTGTGCTTCTCCAACACATACATCTGCACCATTTTCTCCAGCACTTCTAAAGACTGAAAAACTATTTGGATTAGATACTTGTATTAAAAGTGATTTATTTGATTTATGTACTTCTTGAGAAAATTTTGAAACATTTTCAACAAGTCCATACTTATTAGGAGATTGAATTATAAGACCAGCTATGTCATCATTCATTTTTAGAGAATCAAAATCAGTATATCCATCTTTAGAAGGAATATAAATTACTTCTATCTCTGTACTTTTAGAATATGTCTCTATTACTCTTTTATATGTGTCAAAAACTGTACTTGAAACATATATCTTTCTCTTTTTTGTATAATTACAACACATCATCATTGCTTCAACTACAGCATTAGAACCGTCATACACTGAAGCGTTAGATACATCTAAACCTGTAAGCTCACATATCATGGACTGATATTCAAAAATGTATTGCAATGTCCCCTGAGATATTTCTGGCTGATATGGAGTATAGGAAGTTAAAAATTCACTTCTTGAGATTATTGAAGCTATTGAACTTGGTATGTAGTGGTCATAGGCTCCCTGACCTAAAAAACAAATTCCTTGATTATTTTTACTATTTAAATCTCTTAACTTATCTCTTACTTCAATTTCACTGAGTCCTTGAGGAATATCTATCGCACCAATATCTCTTAAATCCTTTGGAATTACTTCAAATAGTTCTTCTACTTTTTCAACTCCAATAGAATCTAACATCTCTTTAATGTCTTCTTGAGTATGTGGTATATAGGGATTCAATATTCTTCTCCTAGGAAATCTTTATAATCCTTGTATTCCATTAAATTATCTAGTTCTGTATCATCTTGAATTCTCAACTTAACTATCCAATTCTCATAAGGATCATCATTTATCAATTCTGGTTCATCTTCTAATACATCATTTACACTTATAACTTTTCCACTTATTGGAGCATAAATATCAGAAGCAGTTTTTACACTTTCAACTGAAGCCATAATATCATCTTGAGCAAATTCATCATTAATAGATGGAATATCAACATATACTATCTCACCTAATTTATTCTGTGCATAGTCAGTAATACCAATTGTTGCAACATCTCCATCTACAAATATCCATTCATGTTCTGCTGTAAATAAGCATTCTCTTCTATTAATCATAGTTCTCCCCCTTAATTATTTCTATAATTATTTAAAAACCTTTTAGTTGTAACAGTTGCACTTACAACCTTATTTCTAATTATTACACTTACATTATCACCTATATTAGCATAATTTGAATCTATATATGAAAAAGCAAGTGATATATTAAAGGATATAGATCTATATCCTGTTGTTACATATCCAATTAATTTATTATCATTAGAGTAGACTTCACAACCATGTCTTGCTATAGCTTTTCCATCTAACTCTAATCCAACAACTTTCTTCTTTACTCCAGTTTCTTTTATCTTCTTTAGTGAATCTAATCCAATAAAATTATCTTTGTCTAATTTTACAAACATAGATAGTAGTGCCTCTAATGGATTAATATCTTTACTTAGTTCATTGGAATAAAGAGGCAGGCCTGCTTCAAATCTTAAAGTATCTCTTGATCCAAGCCCACAAGGTCTAACTCCTAATTTAGTAAATTCTTCCCAAAGTTTAACTGTATTTTCGTTATATGAGTATATTTCAAAGCCATCCTCTCCTGTATATCCTGTCCTGCTGATTATAATTCCATCTTTTTTTACAAAAGAAAAGGATCTAACTTCACTAAGATCTACATTTAAAACTTCACTTACATATTTTGTAGAATTAGGACCTTGTATTGCCAAAAGACCTACTGAATCGGAAATATTTTTTATTTCAACATCAAATTTATTACTATTTTCTAACATCCATTCGTAGTCTTTTTCAATATTAGATGCATTAACTACAAACATAAATTCATCTTCTCTCAATCTATATACAATTAAATCGTCTACTACACCGCCGTCCTGATAACACATAAAAGTATATAGACACTGCCCTACTTCAATAGATTTTATGTCATTTGTTATGAGATAATTAGTAAAATTCTCACTATCCTCTCCACTTACTATTATCTCTCCCATGTGTGAGACATCAAAGATTCCGACATCTTCTCTAACTGCAAGATGCTCTTCTTTTATAGAAGAATACTGTATTGGCATATTCCAACCTGAAAAATCAACCATTGTCGCTCCAAGTTCTATATGCTTTTCTGTCAAAGGTGTTTTTAAAAGTTCCATAATCTTTCCTTTATTATTTATATTTTGATAATAACACAACTTAAATAAATCTCAACAAGTTTAATATTTGACAATAAATTGGGTACAAATTAAAGCATTATACATTTAGAAAGGAGAGTAACTTGAAAAAAATAACTAATAGTCTAGTATTTAGAATAGTTCTTGGAATTATAATAGGTATATTAATTGGATTAGTAAGTAATCAAACAACAGCAATAGTTCTTCTTGCTATAAGAGACATTCTAGGAGATGTAATTAAATTTGTTGTACCTTTAATTATTCTTGGATTTATAACACCTGCTATTGTTTCATTAAAGCACAATGTTGGAAAAATTCTAACAGTTACTCTGTTAATTTGCTATATTTCTTCTGTTGGAGCTGCTTTATTTTCAATATTTGCAGGTTATAAGATAATACCTAATTTAAACATAGCTTCAAGTGTAGCTGAGGCTGTAAGTCTTCCAGATAGTCCATTTAAACTCACTATTGAGCCAATAATGCCTGTTATGACTGCACTAATTTTTTCAATATTTCTTGGAATTGCAGTTATTAAAACTAAGGCCAATTATTTTGAAAACCTTTTAGAAGAATTCAATAAAATAGTTCTTTTTATTGTTGAGAAAATAGTTATAAATATTTTACCTATATATATTATTGCGACTTTTGCAATTCTCTCATATGAAAGAGTAATTATAACTCAGTTGCCGATATTTTTAATAGTGATACTTATAGTCATAGTAGGTCACATTATATGGTTGGCACTTCTTTATTCAATTGGAGCTATTTTATCAAAGACAAATCCATTTGAGGTATTAAAACACTATCCTGCAGCATATGCTACTGCACTTGGTACTATGAGTTCTGCAGCAAGTCTTTCTATGTGTCTAAGATCTGCAAGTAAAGCTAAGACCCTATCTCCAAAGATTAGAAATTTTGTTATACCACTTTGTTCAAATACTCACCTATGTGGTTCAGTTTTGACAGAGACATTCTTTGTAATGGTAGTTTATAAAATACTTAGTCCAACTTCTGCAATGCCACCAGTATCGAATATGATTATGTTTGCTTTTTTACTTGGAATATTTGCAATTGCTGCACCTGGAGTTCCTGGAGGAACAGTTGTTGCTTCACTAGGACTGATAATATCTCTACTTGGTTTTGATAACAATGCAACTGCCCTAATGCTTTCTATCTTTGCACTGCAAGATAGTTTTGGAACAGCATGTAATATTACTGGAGATGGTGCAATTGCATTAATGGTAACAGGAATATTTAAACAAGTCCCTGGTAGAAATGGAAATCCAAACCACACGCTAGATGAAGAAATAGAATAATAAAATATAAAAAAGGATGCATATAAGCATCCTTTTATTTTTATGTATAATCAATTACTTTTTAGCAGCATATCTATATACTTCTAAAACTTCATCTACAAAGTCAATTACATAATCCTTTGCTTGTTTAAATTCTTTTCCAAGCATTTTTTTATCGTACTGCTTTGGCATAAATTGTTTAATTAGATAGTTTGGAATATATACAGAATCTAAATTGCTAAATAATTTTTTAATAGCATTAGTTACATTTGGCTTTTCCATGTAATATCTATTTCTATCAGAATAACTAAACATTCTCATTAACTTAAGTTGCTCTGGATTACCATGGTAGTGTTTTTGCCACTGTGAAGGATCTTTGATCATTTCATCTTCAAGTACTTCTATAAACTTGCTCTGATCATCTTCTTTAATTAACCACTTTTCTATATAAGATAATGCAAATAGCCCTTCTCTTGCAGCATGAGTTAATCCAGGGCCTACTTTAAGAATTCCAACGCCATCATCAACCATATTTCTTAAATCATCAGCTCTTTGATAATCTGTTGAATGTCCTTCAAGCACAAAATTATCCATCGTCTTAATATATTGACTTAAATGTGTAGCCTCTTCTGGTTTATAATAAAAAACTTGATCTTCTCCAAATTCAACACCTGGTTGAACTACTACACCTATAACTCTATTAAAAGCATCATCAAGACCATAATTAGAAAAAATTCTCTTATAGGTTTCAATGGTATTTTTTAAGTCATTAAGTGATGTTACTGTAATTGATTCTTCTTCCTCTTGTGCACCACCAGGAATTGGAACTTCTGAACCAATTATATATACAGGTTTTGTAAGATTTAATCTTGTAACTGCTTCTTCACATACTTTACAAAGTTCTGCTCCACGTCTAGCAATAGTTTCAACACTAAGTGGCTCATCTATAGAGTCATCCTTTACTCTCATACTAGTATCAAGATGGATTTTTTCAAATCCTGCTTCAGCATAGGCTTTAACTAGCTCTTTAGCCTCCTTCATTGCTTCTTCTTCATTAAGATGAGTAAAGGTTAAAGGCCCTAAGTGATCTCCACCAAAGCATATTCTGTCTCTTTGATAACCAACTGCATCGGCCATTTTATATACATATTCTTTAAAATCACTTGGTGTCATATTCATATATCCACCATGTTGATTTACTTGATTAGCTGTAGATTCAATTAAAACATCTATATCGTGCTCTTTTGCATGTTTTAAAGAAGCTTCAATTACAAGTGGATTGGCACTACATAGACTTGGAACTCCAGTATAATTTTTATTTTTTTTGTCATCAATTAATTGTTTCATTATCTGACTCATACTAACATCCTTTTTTATAGTCATGAAGAATTACACCCTTAACAACTCTATTTACTGTACCAGATTTAGATGGCGAATCGACATCATTATCTACAGCTATTGCAGCATAGTAAGATATCAATTGAGCAATAACAATATAGCCAAAAGCTAATAATGTATCTTCTAAATCTTTTCCCTTAGTAAATTTAAAACCATCAAAACCAACATCTCCTACAGAAATAGTTCTAAGCTGTTTGACAATTCTATCTTGATATACTTCATTTACAACATCAAGGTCATATTTTCTTGTATATTCATTATTTGATATAAAAGAGAACATAAATGTTTCATCATTCAAGAAACTCTTAGGACCATGTCTAAATCCCATTGAAGATTCATAGAGTGTTGCTATTTCTCCTGCTGTCAATTCCAAAATTTTTAATTGTGCTTCTCTAGTTAACTTAGCTAGTGGGCCACTGCCAACATATATAACTCTCTTAGGAACATCTGACATAAGTTCTTTAATATCTTTTTCATATCCAAGAGCTTCTTGAGCCATTTCAAAAATAGTTGAAACATCAATTGTTTCTCTAGAAAATATAAGTAAAGCTGCTAACATCATTGAACTAAATGAGCTAGTCATAGCAAATCCCTTGTCGTTTGTACTTGGGTGTAATAAGAATGATAGTGCATTTTCATCATTCTTTGCTAAATTTGCAAGTTCACCATTTTCATTACATGTTATATAAATCTGATATATATCCTTCTTTAATTGCTTTGAAAGTTCAACAGCTTTTACAGATTCAGGAGAATTACCACTTCTTGCAAAACTTACCAAAATGATAGGTGTATCAGATTCAAGATAGTCATATGGATTTGATACTAGGTCCGTTGTTCCAAAACATTCATAGTAGAATCCCTCTCTACCTTTTCTATTTAAATATGATGTTAAAACTTCACCTGCAAAGTGACTTGTACCTGCTCCTGTAAAAATTACTCTTACAAAATCATGCTTTTCTTTGATTTTCTTAAAGAAATCTTCTATTTGAGTATTTCTCTCATGAAATTTCTTAAGAGTATCTTGCCACATTTCAGGCTGTTGCTTGATTTCCTTGAGTGTTACATATTCTTTTGACATTTTTCCTCCTAATACAGAAATTAATATAATAAACTCATCTCTGTTTGCTTATCAAAAAAGTGCAATTTACTAGAATCTATAAATAACTCTATCTTATCTGAAGATGTAACAGGATTATCTGAAAATATCTTTGCAAGTATCTTTTGAGATACTCCATCTATTTGAAGATGTAAGTATTTTTCACTTCCTAACATTTCCATAAGCTCTACATTTGCAACAAAACTCATATCAGTTCTTCTTGTTGAATCATATATATGTTCTGGTCTAATTCCTATGGTTATGGTCTTATCAAGTATCCCTTTTTCTTCAAGTCTAATTCCATACTCATTATCAAGTACATAATTATTTGATAGCATATTTAAATAATAGACTCCATCTCTTTTACTTACAACTCCATCAACAAAATTCATCTGAGGACTTCCTATAAAACCAGCGACAAATAAATTGATAGGATTGAAGTAAACATTTTCTGGAGTATCAAATTGTTGAATAACTCCTTCTTTCATTATAACAATTCTCTCTCCCATTGTCATGGCTTCTGTTTGATCGTGAGTAACATATATGAAAGTTGTATTTAATTTTTTATGTAACTTTATTATTTCTGCTCTTGTTTGAACTCTTAGCTTTGCATCAAGATTACTAAGTGGTTCATCCATTAAAAATACTTTAGGATGTCTTACAATCGCTCTTCCAAGGGCAACTCTCTGCCTCTGTCCCCCTGATAATTCCTTAGGCTTTCTGGATAAAAGATTTTCTAATCCCAAAATAGCGGCAGCTTCATTTACTTTTTCTTCTCTTTCTTTTTTAGAAACTTTTTGTAATTTTAAAGCATAGCTCATGTTTTCAAATACACTCATGTGTGGATACAAAGCATAGTTTTGAAATACCATTGCAATATCTCTGTGCTTAGGCTCAAGATTATTTACAACAGTTTCACCTATGATAATCTCACCCTTTGATATTTCTTCTAATCCTGCAAGCATTCTTAGAGTAGTAGTCTTACCACAGCCTGATGGCCCAACAAATACGACAAATTCTCTATCTTTAATTTCCATGTTGCAGTCTTTTACAGCTTGGAATTCTTTGCCTTTTACCCCTTCATTATATATTTTATATACATTCTTAAATGTTACACTTGCCATTTTTTCTCCATTTCTCAACTATAGAAAAGTCATTAGGATTTTTCTGATCAAAAGCAAGTAATAATGCACCTTGCCATGGCTCAAATTCAGATTTTACAAGTTTAAAATTATATCCTGTTTCTAAAAGATATTTTTTAAGATGTCCTTCTAATACATCTCCTGCATTTGAGACTCCACCCGATAGAGTTACAAAAATTTCTTGAGTATTGTCAAAATTAAGTTGTTTTGATAGAGCAAATACTGTTTGATAAATTTCAAAAGCTGCTTCATCAAATATATCAATGGCACTATTATCTCCCTCAAGTGCTGCTTGATATACTAACTTAGCTAATTTAGAAACCTCCTGTCTCTGATTCTCTAGAGCATCATGAAATTTCTCTATTATTGCAAAGTCTCTATTTAAATTCAATGCCTTATTAAAAATATCATAAAGAGGGCCACTTGGAAGTCTTCCATCACTCTGTTTTGAAAAAGCAGTTATTGCCTTTCTTCCTAGCCAATAAGCGCTGGCTTCATCTCCAACAAATGGTCCCCATCCTCCACATCTGCCGGATATTTTTTCTGAATTTTTTCCATAGGCAATTGATCCTGTTCCTATAACCATGTTTATTCCAGATTTAAGACCTAAACTTCCTGCCCAACCTGGTTCACAGTCATTTCCAAGTGTTACTTTTCCTGGCAAATATAAATTAAAGAACTTTTTAACATATTCCATCTTATCTTCAAATTCACCAAAACCAGGTATTCCACAGAAAACATGTTCTATTTCTGATAGACTTGCATTTGCTTCTTTTAGTAGATAATCAATCCCCTGTTTTATTGTTTCTTCAAATTCATCTTGAGAAATTTGCATCAAGTGAGTAGTTCCTAGTTCAACTTGGCCAAGAATATTTCCACTATCATCCATAGCAGCAAAAGCTGACTTAGTTCCTCCACCATCAACACCTATATATAACTTTTTCATTTGTGCCTCTCATTGTATATATATAATTGGATAAGAAGAATTACAAGTGAACAAAGTTGAATATATAGCCCCATCTTTGTTCCCCAATAACTTCTACCTTTAAATTGTAGATATATAGCTAAAGTAAAGAAAAATATATTTATAAGTTTATATAACCTTCTATAAATAACTTCTTTATCCATTTAAAGAATCCCTTCTAACTATCTTCATTTGTGCGGGTTCCAACTTACACTTATATTTCTTTGAAAATATATTTACTTCAGTTTCAATATTTTCAAGAGTATTGTTTATAATCACAGCACTATCTAAATCATCTAGTTGCATAACCTCTACCCTATAATCCTTAGAGTTAAAATCTTTCATTCCATTGCTATTAGATAGATATCCTATTACATCTCTTAAGTAATTGCTATTCTTTAAATTATATGTAAGTCCATTTAGATAGAATGCCTTACCTTTACCATATTTATTTACTGCTGCTCTAATATGATGATTTTCCATTGATAATATCTTGAGATTTTCACTATAAGGTCTAATATCTGGGACAAGTTCACCAAAGTCAAGTCCTTCTCTTGAAAGATCATGATTGCTATCAACAGTTAATTCTGGCTTATTTGTACTTTGAGAAAATCCTAATTCTCTATCAAGGCCAAATACATCTCTTAATTGAAAATATTTTCCCTGATTTAAAATAGCACTAGGTTCTCCAATACCAAGTATTGATCCTCCTTCATATACATACTCTCTTAATTTTACAATTATTTTTTCATCAAGAAAATATTTTCCGCCACTATAAGCAGTATATGCTGCACCAGAATTAATAATTACATCATATTGTGATAGATCTTCTTTTAAAACATCATCAAAGTTGATAAAGTTTACATCTACATCCATTCCACTTAGAGATTCCATAACTCCCATATAGCTATAGCAATTAGGATACCACTTGGCATGAGCAACCATGTATGGTTCCCAAGAACGTATTTTACCCCAAGCATTAAGTACAGCTATTTTTGCCTGTTTTTTTACTTTGTGATTTTCAAAAAGCAAAACTATATTTCTAAACTCATCTGCTATAGATTCAACTGTATCTAAAAACTTCTCAAATGGCAGTATAAGTGATAAGTATCCACCATATCCCATCCTATTTAGTGGGGATTGTAACATAGCTCTTCTTGCTGTCATCCAATTTTCTAATGTTTCTATAGTTGGATCATTTCCCTCATAAAATGTATCAGGAAAGAAATATGGAAGAAATCTTCCTTCTTTAATTTCTATTCCAGGAATATCAGAAATAAGTCTAAGTGTAACTCCACCACCAACTGAACCTGCAACACCATCTAATCCTATATTTTGGAAATATTTACCAAATGGCTCTGTTCCAATCCAGTTATCTCCTAAAAACATTATTGCCTTTTTTCCTGCTTTATGAACTTCATCAACTAACATCTTTGCATGTTTTGTAACAAATCTTTGTTGGAAATCCATATAGTCTAAGAATTCCTTTGTTGGGATTCTAAAAGGATTGTTATAATATCCTTCATCAACTATATGTTCTGGTCTTAATCTATATCCATACTCCTTTTCAAATTCCAACAACGCCTTTGGAGAAACTGAAGCAGAATAACCAAACCAATCTACAAATTTTTCCTTAGCTTTATCATTAAATACTAAAGTAAAATGATAGAAAAAGGTTGTAAATCTAACTACATCTGTCTTAGGATTGTCTTTTAGCCACTTTCTCAATGTCTCAATTACAAAATCCCAACATTCTGTATATCTAATATCAAAAGGAATTTCCTTTTCTTTTTCTCCCCAATCATTTGTAATGTGGTTGTACATCTGTGTAGGATCCCATATTGCCTTAGCTAGGAAATTTACACTATATTCGTGATATTTCTTTGCATTTTTTACAGTTACAAAGTTATCTTCGCTATAACTCCACTTATCTAAATCTACAACTTCTCCAGTAGTTCTATCTATTACTTCCCACCACTGTTTTGGATCATGTTTATAATCAGGTTCAACTTGATCTTTAAAATATCCATCCATTATATCAATTTTAAGTTCATCTGATTTAGCAAGTGTAAATGTACTAGATAAATACATTCTCTGGGTGAGATCCATATGTTTTTTAGCAAATTCATTATAACCTCTTGCAACAAAGTAAGTAGTATATATTTGAGCAGGCAAATCCTTTATTTCATCTGGAAGTTTAGTTCCATCACTATCTCTTATTGCATCAGCGCCAAATCTCTCAAGCAATTTTTTTGTATCTTCCAAATGTCCTTCTTGACTTGGAAGAGTAAATAGCCCTTTTTTCTTATCCATATTATTCCTTATTTCCTCCTACCATCATTCCTTCTGTCAATTTCTTTTGCACTATTATATATAGAACAAGTGTCGGTATCATAACTAAAACAAGACCTGCATATAAAATTCCATATTGTGCTGCAGCTCTTTGAGAATGTGAAAGTTTAACTAATCCAACTGGAAGAGTTCTTAAATCACTATCTACAAGAAGAGTCAGTGCAAGAATAAATTCATTCCAAAAAAGTAGGAAATTAAATAGTATAACTGTTATGATACTTGGTTTTGCAATGGGTATCATAATGTCTTTCATAGTTCTAAAGTAACTAGCACCATCTATATATGCTGCTTCCTCATATGTCTTAGAAACTGTCCTAAAATAATTGCTAAGTAGATAAATTGTAAAAGGAAGTGCTGTAGAAGCATATATAACTGCAAGTACAAATCTATTATTTATAAAAAATTGTGTCTTTATTGCACTATCCCATCCTGTTAAAAGTAGAAAGATAGGAATGACTATGTACGATAAATTTATAAATAAGCCAGCTCTAAATAAATGCTGAATTATTTTTCTACCTCTAAATTCAATTCTTGTCAATGCATAAGCAGCAGGTATTGAAAGTACAAGCAATAATATAATAGCTACAGATGTAACATAAATAGAATTGAATAAGTAATGCCCCATTTCTGCCTTATTCCATGCATCTATAAAGTTTTGAAAATAAATTCCCTTTGGAAGGTTCCAAGCGTTAGAGTAAAATTCTGAATTTTCCTTTACTGAAGCCATTAAAACCCAAACAACAGGAATCAATATACTCAAAGCAAGAAGAATTAGACATAGATATATGAAAAATTTATATAATTTCATTTTTTCTCCTTAGAATTGGTGTATATCTCTCTTTGTTATCATATTTACAATACCAGTTAGAATGAATGAGAATAGGAATACAATAACTCCTATTGCAAGTCCGTATCCAAAGTTTCCAGAACTGTAAGCTTGATCATACATATATGTTAAAAATACCCTACTTCCTCCGTCAGGACCACTTTGTGTAAGTACTGTAACTAACTGAAAAGCTATATTTATATTACTTATTACATAAAATGTAAGAGTTGTTCTTACAGTATCCCAACTTAGAGGCAAAGTTACATCTATAAATTGTCTCCATTTAGAAGCCCCATCTAAATCAGCAGCTTCATATAGAGATTTAGGAATCTGGCTCATTGTAGACATATACATAACCATGTAATATCCTACTGCTTGCCAAATCATTGCAAATGCAATAGAAAAAATTACTAAATTCTTATTGCCTAAAAATGGAATTGTAGTGTATGTATTTGGATTGAATATTTTAAAAAATGAATTTATTAGACCATCGTTTGCACCAAATACAGCAGCAAATATACTTGAAACTACAGCTATAGATAGAATATTTGGTATATAAAATATAACTCTAAAAAAGTTTTGTCCCTTTATTTTTTCTCTAGATAAAATAGCTGCAAAAAATATTGCCAATAACATAGTTACAATTGTAACTATAACAATTAAAAATATACTATTTTGGAAAGCTTCAATAAATTTTCTATCACCCATTAAAGTTTTAAAATTAGTAAGTCCTATAAATGATTTTTTCTTTGAAAGCCCTCCCCACTTGAATAAACTCATTATAAATATTGTTATAGTTGGATATAACATAAATATCAAGTATAAAATAAAAGCTGGCAAAGTACACATCCAAGCAAAGCGATTTCTTCCCTTGCTATTCATAATCACCTCTTATTAAAAAGGCGATGGAAACACCATCGCCTTTCGCATTTAATAAATTTGTCGTTAGTTTTTAGCTTGTAATGCTTCGTGTGTCTTCTCTACTGCTTCAATAACTTCTTGTTGCCATTGTTCAACAGTTTTATCACCATTCATTACTGAGTTGATTGATTCAAATAATGTAGCTTTAACATCAACACCTTCAATTGAAGGAGCTGGAGCAAATCCGCCTACAACTGGCTTAACACCATTTTCATAAATTGCATAGTTTGTCTTTTGATCTTCATCAGTCATAAAGTTTGAAACACCATATATTGGCTGTACTGCTTTTGACTTTTCAAGGAATAACTTTGTTGCTTCATCAGAATATAGATAGCTGATGAATTCTTTAGCTTTATCAACATTTTTAGCTTCTTTTGGAATATAAGCTTGCTCAAAGTATGTAAAGCTGTATCTGTCTTGACCTTTTTCAACTGCAGGAAGTGGCATAATTCCCCACTCAAAACCTTCAGGTTTTGGAGCATCAGCCATTTCTCCTGGTAACCAGGATCCATTAGGAACAAATAGTGATTGATTTTCAATTACAGATAATTGATTTTTTGTAAATCCTTCTCCATTAGCTTGAGCTACTGTATTTGGATGTAGATAAGGTTTAATCTTAGCTATATTTTCAAATACATATTTTGCATCATCTGATTTCCAAGCTTCTGGATCATAGTTTGTAACTTTATCAAAGAACTCAAGTCCACCCTTTTCCATTAATAAAGCTAGAACATAAGAGTCAAAATAACCTGCTGTTGGATATGTAAATAGGCTTACACCGTCTGCCTTTGCTTTTTCACCAAGAGCAAAGAAATCATCAAATGTTTCAGGAAGTGTATATTTTCCTTCTTTGAAGTTATCTTTGTTATAGTAAAGACCACATGGGCTGAAGAATAATGGAGCTAAATGTAACTTTCCATCTTTCTTAACTACAGAGTTATTTGTAAATTCAGGAACAATTTTTTCTGATACTTTCTTATCTTCTGTATATACTTTCATATCTAGAAGATCGTCAATTGGAAGTACTAGGTCTTCTTTTAGAAGAGTTTCTGTAAGAGCACCTTCTCCACCGATTGACATATAGATTACATCAGGAGTATTTCCTGCTTGAATTTGAGGACGAACAGCATCTGCTAACTTCTTCTCAAGATGAAGATCTACCTTAACACCTGAGTGCTTTTCGTAAGCTTCTACAACAGCTTTCCATCCTTCTTGTCCATAACCACCATCAAAAGCATAAACTACTAATGGTTGTCCTTCTTGATTTTCTTGAGCTTGTGTATCTTTTCCTTGATCAGCAGGCTTATCTTCTTTTTTAGAGCATCCTACTATACCAACGGTAAGACAAAGTACTAAAACTAAAGCTAAAACTTTTCTTAACTTCATATCTAACTCCTTTAATAGTATGTTATACTTTGATTATACAATTAAAAGAATGTAAAGAAAGTAATTATATTGATCCAAAATATAATTATATTGTTTAATATGAAATATAAATTTAATAAAACCATAAAGAAAAATTTAAATATACCAAACATAGATATAATATATGCCAATCTATGTGAGTATTCAGAAGAATGGCACTCAATACTTCACCAACACCCTTTTACTGAACTTATGTACATACTTGAAGGTGATGGCCATCTTTTGTTGCCAAATAGCAAATTACCAATTAAAAAAGATGATCTATTAATTCTCAATTCTGATATTAAGCATTCAGAAACTGGAAATTATCAAGCAAATATGAAATATATTGCTATTGGAATTCAAGGAATAAATCTTCTAAATATCGAGGATAACAAAAGTTATGATTCTGACTTTACAAAAAATTATATAGTTAAACAAAATTATAGAGATCATCATGCACAAATTAGAGATTTATTTTACAAAATTTATTCTGAATATAAGGAAAAGGATGATTACTATGAGACTTATTCAAAATTATATGCAGAAATTTTGATAATTAATTTACTGAGAATTTCAAACAAAATTGTCCTTCAACCAAATATGCAAAAAAATAAACAGATGCAATATATTAAAAGTTATCTAGACATACACTATTCAAGAGATATTTCTCTTGAAAATTTGAGTAAGATGGTCTACATGAGTAAATTTCATCTTATTAAAAAATTTAAAGAGTACTACAATATAACTCCTATTGAATATTTGACAAGAAAAAGAGTGGCTAGTGCATGCTACTTACTATTACATACAGACCACTCAATGAAAGAAATTTCATATATAGTAGGAATACAATCTACATCATATTTTTCAAAAATTTTTAAAGAAAGAATTGGACTAACTCCATCATACTATAGAAATAATGCAAAGAGAAATCCAAGTCTATATCAAAAGAGTTTAGAAAGTGTAATTCTTCCTAGCGATGTATAATTATTTAGGATTGGCATGTACCATGCAATCCTTTATTTTTTTGATTTCCTCAATTTTTGAATGTACTTTTTCAGTAATATCATGAGCTAAAATAAAGCTCTTGTTCTTATCTATTCCTATTTCTATATCAACATATATCCTCTTGGCATGCATTCTTGTCCTTAATACATCTATACTCTCTACTCCCTCAACAGAAAGAACTTTATTTCTAATCATATCTATAGTCTGTTCATCAGCTGCCATATCTGTCAGCTCTCTTATAGAATTACTATATAGAGTAAAGGCTATTTTTAATATAAAAAATGCTATTAGAAAACTAAATATCGGCTGTACATACATGTATCCATTTCTTGCAAAATAAATACCAATCAATGCCCCTGCAGAAGCAATAGCATCATTCATAAAGTTTTTAGCATCTGCTTCAAATACAGATGAATCAATATCTCTTGATACATATAGAGAATATTTTGAAAGTACAAATTTAGCAAATATTGAAGCAATTGATACAATAAGTGGAAAATTTGTAGGAATCTGGCTAGGTGGTTCTTTTATCTCCTGGATTGCTTTAAATATTATATAAAGAGCAAGTACTAAAAAAACAACAGATAATATCTTTCCAAAAACTGCTTCAAATTTTTCGTGACCATATTGATGATCTTCATCTGCTTCTTTTTCAGCAAATAAGACGCCAAAATATGCAACTAAAGTACTTACTACATCGCTAAAGGAATCAATTCCATCGGCAACAACAACACTTGCATTTCCAACAATGCCCGATATTACCTTAAGTATTGCAAAAAATAAATTCACTGTAAGAGAAACAATAGTCAATTTCTTTGCTTTTCTTAATCTACTTAAATTCCTTTTTTTATTCAAATTCTATTACCTTACCTTCTCCTATAATTTCTCGATAAAAGTCATGGCAACTTACAAATATAAATTGCCTTGAAGTATTTAAAGTCTTTAATGTTTGAAAAAAACTCTCTACTCTTTCTCTATCCCAATATATTAATGCCTCATCAAATATCATAGGCAAATCTTTTCCAGAAATGTCCAATAATGCCAACCTTAAAGATAGATAGAGTTGACTCTTTGTTCCAGAACTTAGCTGAGTTTGAACTTCTAAAAAATCAGAATTTTTATTTTTTACATATAATATAGAATCCTTAATTAAAATATCTAAATATCTATTATTGGTAAATTTTTTAAAATAATCTACTGCTGATCTTAATAGACTATGCTTTGTATCTTCTATAGCTTTCTTAGATGAATATTCAAGCAATAACTTCTCAATAAGCAAGTCCTTGTAGCGTGATATTGCTTTATCTAAATCTTCCTTTACTTTTCTTTTTTTATCTTCTAAGTAGGAAAAATTAGCTTCATTATAAAATGAATTTATTTTATGTTCTAAATTGCTCTTTTCTAAACTATTTATATTTAGTTTTTTATATTTATTATTTATAAATTGATTATTCTCTTCATTTAATTTTTCATTTTCGCTGTATAACTCATTAATTCTATCTTGATTATCTACAATAATTTTTTGCATATCTTTTAATTTAATAACTGAAATTGGAGATAGAAAAAATTTAGCCTTCACATTAAATGAATACCTAAATATAGTAAAGCCCATAAATAATAAAAACCATAGTACAGAAACATAAATTGGAAGGTTAAAAAGTTTTAAAAGAACCCCAGCTATAATTGTACTTAAAAAAGCAAATATAACATCTAACATTGGATAATCTGGCATATGCTCGCCTTTATAATATTTATTTTTTAAATTATTGAAATTATCTTTTTGCTCAATAAGTTTTTCTACTTCATTCCTATTTTGATTTATAACTTCATCTATTTCTTTTTGTTTTGTTTCAATCTCCTGTTTAATTAAAAAGTTTTTCTCTCTAATTTCTTCTAATTTTAAAATATCATCATTTAGATCTTGTTCCTCTAGTCTATATTTTGATAGAGTGCTCTCAAGACTATCGTATTCACTTTTCAAAATATTTATTTTTCTTTTAGAAATGGAACTTTTAGTATATAAAGATTTCAAGTCATCTGAATAATTATCAAGTATTTTTGAAACACTGTTATAATTATTTCCAAATGTCCTATCTAAAATTGGCTCAACTTTTTCATTAAAATTATCATTATCAAAGAACATCTCTTCTGAGGTAACAAACATCAGATTCATCAAATTTTTATTTAAATACTTTACTGGATAATTGGCTATATTTTCTACATTTAAATTCTCATCACTTATATAAGATTCAACTTTTTTTGAAGCTAGTTTCCTAGTTATAGAAAATTCATCAAATTTTCCTTCAATTTTTATTTCACTTCCACCTTTGGAATATGGGTTATTTTTAATTGAATCAAATCCAAAAATAAGAGCCTTAATTGAATTTACAAACGTAGACTTTCCTCTTTCATTTTTACCTATAAAAAAATTAAAGTTGCCATCTAATTCTATTTCCTTATTTTCTAAAACTCCCATTTTATGAATTAAAATTTTTTCTAACTTCATATTATCCTCTTAACCTGAGATAAATTTCTTCCAAATATTTTTCATACCTCTGAGTAAATTCTTCTTTTCCTAGAGAATTTAAAAATTCATTATCTGATTGTTTAACATAATCATATACTTTATTTATATCTTCATTTTTTAAAATCTCTATTAAATAATTATCTTTGATATCAATTAAAAATTTTTCTTCAACTTCATAATCTAAATTAAATACCGTATCCTGAGACTTCAAAAAATTAAGATAGGAGTATAGATCTTCCTTATTTTTTTCATCTATTCTAGCAATTATTTTTAAATTTAATAAAATGTTTGAATCATATCTATAGAATAATTGAGATAATTCATTTTTAAAATTATCTGTAACTTCTACACTATCTTCTACAAATTGCACATCGCTTGCTTTTATAAATTCCTTATTTAAAATATGATTATCATATGTAATATAATAAAATCCCTTCTCTCCTAGTTCCTTTTTTGTCTTTGCAAAGGTAGAACCAGGATATATTATAGGTGGATTAGAATTTAATTCCATCCTCTTATGCACATGACCAAGCGCAATATAATCATATCCTGAATTTTTTAAATCTGATAAATTTGAAGGCATATGTGGATTATTTACTTTAAATTTATCTTTAAGAATTGTATGCAAAATAAGTATATTGAATTTACCATTATCACTAGCTTTACTTATAAGTTGCATAGGATCTCTCTCATCCCTTAACTTTTGAGAAATACCTGTAACTGTATAATCTTGCATTTCATAAGTAGTGGCTTGACTAATATTGAATTGATATACATTTTCTAAATCATTAAATAGCTCTATTCCTTTTGGGTCGTGATTTCCTGTTACAAAGAAGAATTTAATATTTTTTTCTGAAAGTTTGTACATTTCTGATCTTAAAAATATCAATTCATCTTCACTTCTGATATCTAAATCAAATACATCACCGGCATGTATTATTGCATCAACCTCTTTATCTAATGCAAATTTAAATACCATTCTTATAGCTTCTTTTTGTTTCTCTATTATTTTTGAACTTTTATCATTTAAATACTTATATTTAAAACCTAAATGCGTGTCAGCTAAATGTATGAACTTCAACATATATCCTCTTTTACTTTATATTCCTCTATCATTATTATATAATATGATTTACCGGAGGTATACCGTGAAAGATCAAAACCAATTGTTAATTGAAAACTCTTACCAAATTATAGAAAAAACGAATAATAACAATATTAAAAATACAATTTTTTTTAGAGATAATCTAGAGTTATCAAAAATACATTTAATATTGCCAAATCTTGATTCATACGAAATCCAAGACGATTGCATAATATTAAATAGTCCAGTTATTATAGGAAATCCTATAAAAGATGAAAAGGACAATCTGAGTTCTTCAACAAAAATAGAAATAATAAATAAATATCTTGAATTGGCTAAAGACTTTGCTTCTCTTCCTCTTTTTATACAAATTTCTCTAATGAAATCTGAAAATTTCTATATCTCACAAAATAAATTAATTCACAGAGGAATTCTTGTACTTGATGAAAAGTTGATGAATTTTGATCTTAAATACAACCATTTAATTAAATTGATATCTTCAGAAATATTAGATATTATCGATAATGATCTATCACTTATAAACTTTAAAAAGTATTTTAGAGAATTATTTGATAGCAATGATGATACGTCAATTGAAGAAATAATTGATAATGTAAAAAAAATATATATAAGTACACTATTTGAAAAAGATAAATTTTTAAAAGAAGAGAGCCCTAATCAAGATAAGAAAATAAAATTAAATTGGTCAAAACAATTTATAAATAAAATAATTAAATTTATTCCTATATTAGAAATTTCAATCTTATTGTCTATTATTACTTATATAACACTAATAATATATTCATTTACGCTTAGTTTTGGAACTTTAACTACAGATAGACCTATTGCAAAATTTGACTTAACTCAACAAAAAAATTCATATATTGCAATAGATAGATCTTATTCTGAAAATAAAAAATATGAAATTGTAGATCATCATTGGACACTTTATAGAGGTTCAGAAAAAGTAAGTGAATCCAATAATAAAAATTTCAATTTCTATGTTGAAGATAAAGGAAGATATAGAGTAGAACTTGTAGTGAGAGATAAACAAGATCAAGAATCAGAAGTATATTCTCAAAATGTCTACTACAGAGACTTTAACAAGAGCGATGAAAAGCTTGACTACCTTGAACTTAGCAATGTAAATAAAAATAAAGAGGAATCATTTAGAGGACAATATTCACTTGAATTTACTCAAAAAAATAATAAGTTTTCTATCAATAATATAAATATAGAAAATAATTTATACCTTGGATTTTATGCCATGATTAAAGGTGAAGTTTCAAGTGAACCAGTAGGAGTTCTAATAAGATACTATTTAAATAATAAAGAATATTCACACGAAAAATATATATATTTGAATAACTATTGGCAATTTATTGATTTAAACTTTGAAAATCTTAAAAATACTTCTTCAATAACTATTGAATTTTCAAATATAGCTAAAAATAATAAATTATTTATTGATGAAATAGATGTAATATCTACATTTAATTCAAGTAATTAATTAAACGACAAACAACTGATTTCGATCATATTTGTCAACAAATTTTTTCAAATATTTTTCCAAAAAAGAGGTAGCTACCATTTTATAGTAGCTACCTTTAATCTTATATATGTCTTATTTGTCGTAATTTATAAGACTTATTGTTTCTTTTTTACAACTATCTTTACAATATCATATGAAAAATCGAGCTCTATTTCTCTATCTTTCCCTATCCCCTATAAATATTTCCCTCCGTTTCTATTACAGAAACTTTCTCACTACTATGACTTTAGTGTTTATTACTACGGGTAATGACCGTCTGTGAAACATAAAGGGATAACTTTAAATATTTATTTTGATATTTCAGTAAAAATTGCTCTATGATCCGACTCTCCTAGCTTTAATACATCTACCTTTTTTACACGATAAATATCTTTTGGTATTAGAATATGATCAATTGAGGTTGATATACATATAGGAAAAATAGAATGCCATGTTCCTCGTCTAAATCTTGGCAAATAATCAAGTATATCTTCGTGTGTAGTTATACTATTTAATTCTCCGTGTCTTAGTGTTGCATTGAAATCACCTAGAATTATTGCCTTAGGATTACTCTTTACAATATATGAGGAAATTATATTTAAATCTCTATTCCAATTACTCATTAAGCCTGGTAACGGCGGAGCTGTATGTAATCCTATAATATCTGGCATATCTTTATCTATTGATTTTAAATATATAGTTCCAAATTGAGTCATTAAGCTTTGTTTTGTATCAATATATTTTGAAAAACTTTTTTTTATAACAACAGTGACTGGAGCAATGTTTCCACTTGTGAGTTTAGAAGTAAATACTTCATATTTATCATAATCAATATTAATTGATTTAAATACTTCTTTTAACCTATTGTTAGCCGGATCTCCTTTATAATATCCTTCTAATTCAGGAAATACTACAATATCAGCATCAAATTCACCAAATATTTTATAAATACTTTTGCTTTCAAGTTTATTTTCAACATTCCATTCAACTATTTTTATAGTATTACCTTCATGCATATTTATATTTTTAATATTTTTAGTTGGATTTACTCCAAATATAATTAGTATCACAGATGTAATTAAAACTAAGCTCCATAGAAAAAAATATAAATTTTTATAGCCACGTTTGTAACCTATCAACGCTAATGCAACTACTGAAACAAGAACTATTACAGATCCAAATAATACTGTAAACGAATAAAAGTGTGCAAATATTACCTTGGTAGATAAAAACTTATTAAAGTTAGTTCTTGAAAAAAAGCAATGAGTAATAGTTATAAGCATATAGAATGCTACTATCATTAAAAAAACAATGCTTTTCCATCTACATTTCATCACATTCAAACTCCTTTAAAAATTTTGGAGTGACTGACAAAATCGCTCCAAATAAAATACAAATCTACATACCTGAACTATCTGTGGCAACTAACCTATTATTTATAATACGCTTACAAATACCATTTCTAACTTTTGACTTTACCACATCCACAATATTTGAAGTTTACTTTACATATAACAGAAAACAAAAAATCACCCAAATACAGATTTAACTAATCTAAATTTAAGTGATATTTTAATTTTAATTATCGTATTTAGATTGATAATTTTATCATATCCTTATTTGAATACTTCTTTTATAGAAAACTATCTAGCTCATTTAAATTTTGCTCAATTACATTAAGCATCTTTTCATAGTCCTGTCTTGTCTTTAATAACATAGATTGAGAATATCTATATGATTCTTCTCTAATATTTTCAGACTCCTGTCTTGCATTCTCAAGTAAATTCCTAGCTCTTAATTCAGCTTCTTTCATAACCTCTGTATTACTTACAAGTGTCTCATATTCTCTTTTAGCTTCATTTATCATTTGTTGTTGTTTTTGTTCAGCTTCTTCTACTGTAACTCTAGCTTGTTCTTTAGCCTCACCAACAATTTTATCTCTTTCATCTCTAATCCACTTAGCTTGTTTTACTTCATCAGGAAGAAAAGTCTTAAGGTTAGTCAATAATTCCTCTAATTCTTCCCTCTCGATAAGAACTTTATTTGTCATCATAAAGTTGCCTTTATTATCTAATTTTTCTTGAAATTCTTCGATTAGTTCTACTACTCTCATTATTCCTCCTGTATTTTTGCAAACATATTTATTACACTTTGTGGAACAAAATCATTAATATTTCCTCCAAAGCTTGCTATCTCTTTTACCATGCTTGAACTTATATGTTGATGATTTGAATTAGAAAATAAAACTAAAGTTTCTACTCTAGGTTCAATATTTTTTAATATTGAATCCAATTGATGCTCATATTCAAAATCAACCATATTTCTTACGCCTTTAATTATAACATGAATTTTTAACTCTTTAAATAGGTCGTAGATTAAACCTTCGTGTGATAGAACAACCACATTATTTAAATGTTTAACAGAACCTTTTATCATCTCTACTCTTTGCTCTAATGTAAATAGTCCCTTTTTATTTTTATTTACAAGAACAGCAACATATAGTTCATCACATATCTTTGATGCTCTCTCAATTATATCTAAATGACCATTTGTAAGTGGATCAAAGCTACCTGGATATATTGCTTTCATAGTCTCTCCTATAAAAATCTATTTGTGTAATTCCATAAATTTTGCTTTTAAATCTAAGCAATTGTCCATATTGATCATCAAAATTTTCATCTTTATGATGCTCTACTATTATAACACCATCATCACTAAGAAGCTCATTTTTTTCTATGAGATTTAAAGCTTGTTCTGCAAAATCAGAAAAATGTGGAGGATCAAGAAAGATAATATCTAATTTTATATTTCTATTTACAAGGTATTCAATTGCAGATAAATGTTGATAATTTATAAGAGTTGTTTGATCGTTAAATCTACACTTTTCTATATTTTTCTTAATTATATCTATAGCCTTCTTATTTACATCAAACATATATGCATAAGAAGCCCCCCTACTTAATGATTCTAAACAGAGAGCACCACTTCCTGCAAATAAATCACAACAAACTGCATCACTGATATATGGCATTAACATGTTAAAGAGTGATTCCTTTATCCTATCAAGTGTTGGCCTTGTGTTTCTTCCTTCAAGCGTGTTTAGTTTTAATCCTCTTCTAGATCCTGATATTATTCTCAACTTTTTCTCCACGATTTTTTAATATGTAGTCCTGTACTGCAATAAGTATATCAAAATGGTGTATTAAATCTGCTTTTTTAAATTTAACTTGTCCATGTTGCCTTGTTCCTCTTATCTCACCAGGACCCCTCAATTTTAAATCCTCTTCTGATAAAAAGAAACCATCTTCTGATTCTTCTAATAATTTTAATCTCTCTTTTTGACTATCACTTATAAGATAGCAATATGATTGTAAATCACTTCTTCCAACTCTACCTCTTAACTGATGTAGTTGACTTATTCCAAATCTTTCTGCACTCTCAATAACTATAATAGTTGCATTTTCAATATCTATACCTACTTCAATTATAGATGTAGCAACAAGTATGTGAAATTTTCTATCATAGAAGTCCTTCATTATGCTTTCTCTATCTTCTAACTTAATTCCTGAGTGTATGATTCTGACTTCTTTTCCAAATATTTTCTTTAATTCAGCTGCATTTTTTTCAATACTTTGAACATCTAATTCTGGATTATCTTCAATAAAAGGATATACAATAAAAATATTTCTATTATTTTCTATTTCTTTTTTAATGTGTGAATATGCAACATTTCTATCTGATTGTGATAACAACTTAGTTACGATTTTCTTTCTAGTAGCTGGCTTTTCCCTTATTATTGTTATATCAAGGTGATTATATAGTATCATTGAAAGAGTTCTAGGTATTGGTGTTGCTGATAGCATTAAGACATTTGGATAGTCTCCCTTATTTTCCATTTTCTCTCTTTGCTTTACACCAAATCTATGCTGCTCATCAGTTATTATATATGCTAAATCTAAAAATTCTACATCCTTTTGAAATAGTGCATGGGTTCCTACTACAATTGCATCTTCTGCGTTTAAAATTTCAGATTTAATTTTATTCTTTTCCTTTGTTTTTAGACTTCCTGAAAGAAAGAATACATTCTTTTTAAATAACTTCTTAATCTTTTCGTACTGTTGACTAGCTAAAACTTCTGTAGGAGCTATATAGGCTGACTGCCTTTTTTCAAGCCTGGTTAAGTAAATACCATAATATCCAACGACACTTTTACCAGCACCCACGTCTGCTTGAAGCAACCTACGCATCTGCTTTGATGAAATAAGATCTTCCTCTAACTGTTTCATTGCCATTATTTGATCATTAGTACAAACGAAATCTAGTTTAGACAAAAACTTATCTAAAGAATTTATCCTTTTCTTATAAGGACTATTATTAT
>JAEZUZ010000065.1 GCA_023443345.1 Bacillota bacterium | reverse complement strand
ATAATACCTCCAGAGTTTGCTAAATTAAGTATAGTATACTTTTTATTTAGCGTGTACTCTAAAGGTATTATAATCTTTGGTCTTTTTTAATTAAATTACTCAATAATATTTTCAGCACGTAGTGTATTTTCAATATTTTCTAGAGCCTGTTGGTCTCCTTCACCTTCAGTAATTACAGTAATTTCTGCCTGTGTTGGGATTCCTAAGCCCATAACACTCATAATTGATTTCATGTTTGTGCTTTTACCATTATATTGTATAGTTACATTTCCTTGGAATTGTGAAGCCGCTTTAACTGCTACTGTAGCAGGGCGAGCATGTAGACCAACTGGATCTACAACTTTAAATGTCTTTTGCATAAATCCTCCTAAAATCTCTAACTAGATTATAACACAATTATTTGATAATCTTAGAAATATTTTTAAAAGATGAATTTTTTGCACTTTCAAGATAGTCAAATAGAACTGTTTCTGTTGGAAGAACATCTATGCCGTTGTCTCTTAAATTTCTCATTGCAGTTTTATGGTTCATTTTGTCTCTTGAAGAAGATGCATCATCAATTACAACAACTTCAAATCCCATTTTTTTCAGATCCATTGAAGTTAGATATAGGCATACATGAGATTCAATGCCTGAGCAAATTATTTTCTGAACTCCTTGGTTCTTTAAATCATTAAAGAAATCTCTGTGATCTACAACAGCTGAGAATGAATTCTTAGAAAGTGAATTATTATCATCAAGTATATCGAGCAATTCTTGATTTGTCCTTCCAAGACCTTGAGGATATTGCTCTGAGAAATAAGTTTTTACACCTAATTCCTTAAATCCCTTTACTAGTTGTAAGCTCTTTTTAAATACTCTTTGATTATCATGCATTGCATTTAGTATTTTGTCCTGTAAATCTATTAAAAGATAGATAGTATTTTTCATAAATTTCTCCAATCTATTTTGTTATAGCAATAAAAAGTGAAGCTATAAAAAGTCCAAGGCTTAATCCTGCTAGTACATCTACAGGATAATGTACCCCTAAATGCACTCTGCTAAAAGCAATAGCGCACATTATAGCACCAGAGAGTACAAAAAAAAGATAGAATGGTATGTAGAAATATAGCAAGTGAGCAAGTAATAAGTAAAAAGTTCCAGATACCATTGAGTGTCCGCTAGGGAAGGAATAACTTTTCTCGTAAACCAATCTTATTCCATTTGGCCTTTCTCTTTTAAATATTATTTTTAGTATGTGATTAATAATACTTGAAGCTATCGTAATTACAACTATTTTGTAGAATAGATGGTTTTTTGAAAAGTAACCAATGGCTGTAAGTAGTATTCCCAAGGGCACAAAAAAATAATGAGATCCAAAGAAAGATACCAATATCATAGCCTTATCAGCTTTTTTAAATCGTTTTGAATTTATAAGTAGGTAAAAATCTAGATCTTTCTCTTTTTTCTTTATCATATAGGCCAGTGTTATGAGAAAGAAACTAAATATTAGTGAAATAGGCATTTAGTCCTCCACATTAATTTTACCATATTTAAATTTATTAATTAAGTTAAAAGAGAGAGAAGTATTATTATTATGCATTAATATTTTTTATTCTATTTTAAGCAATATAAAAAGCACTATAAGTGCTTTTATATTATAAGTTAAATTCTAGATTATTTATTAAGAAAAAGTGATTTAACATCTAATTTTTCTTTGATCATTTGGTTTTCTAGCATGAAGTCTGCAGTTTTTTGTAGACCCTCAATATCGCTATCTTTAATTTGGTGTGAGAAGTCATACTGTGGATACATTGCTTGATAAGCTGTGCTATCTATTTTTAATTCATCAGTAACCATTTTCTCAACATCTTCCTTTTTGCTATCCATTAGAGTAGCAATTTCTTCTTGAGAAGCAATGATTTTATCTATGACATCCTTATGCTCATTATAGAATTTTTCTGAAGTTGCTACTGCAATGATTGCTTCAATCAGACCTTCTCCATCAGCTATTTTATGATATCCAGCTTGCTCTGCTTTATAAGCAGCAGGTCCACCAAGAAGAGCTACATCTATAGAACCAGATTCTAGGCCTGCTAATGCATCAGGAATTGACATTGATACAAACTCAACATCATTTATTGTCATGTTGTTCTTCTTTAGATAGCTAACAAGTAGTTCGTGAAGATTTGTTCCAGCAGGACCAGCAATCTTCTTGCCCTTGATGTCATTTAAAGAAGCATCTTTAGAGAACATAGCAAAAGCTTTTGGAGCTCTTGAATACATAGATACAATTTTTAAATCTTGACCTTGAGCCTTAGCAGCAACAAGTGAAGAACCACCTACAGCATAAAGAACATCTACATCTCCAGAAGCTAGAGCAGTAGTCTGGTCAGCACCAGAAGTGATTTCTGCATAATTTACATCTATTCCACCTAGATTTTTTTTGAAAATACCTTCATGCTTTTCAACTATTGATGGAACATTTAGTGGTGAAGTAACATAAGTTACATTTAATTTATCAACACTTAGAGCTGCGTCTTGGCTCTTGTCTTCCTTCTTTGAACAACCAACAAATACTAAAGTTGCTAAAAGAATTAAAACTAGAATTTTCTTCATTCTTCCTCCTTTAGATCCATTAATATGGATCTTTTAAGTTCTATATATTTTTCACTAAATATGTCCTTTTGTGACATATCTAATTTATAGGTATTTTTAAAAGTGCCATTGTTCATGACATATATCTTGTCGGCAATTCTTATTGCCTCATCAATTGAGTGAGTTACAAATAACATAGTAACTCCAGAAATGTTTTTAAGTTTAATAAGTTCATCCTGAAGTCTTTCCCTTGTAAAGTAATCAAGGGCAGCAAATGGCTCATCAAGTAGAAGACAATCTGGTTTATAGAGGAGTGAACGTATTAATGAAACTCTACTCTGCATTCCTCCTGATAGCTGTAAGGGGTATGCATTGATAAAGTTATCTAGATTTACTAACTTAAGGAGTGAATATACTTCATCTCTGTCAATTTCTGATTTCTTAAGCTTGTGAAAAGTAACATTCTCAAAGACATTTAGCCATGGCATCAACCTTGGCTCTTGAAAAATAATTGAAAGTTTTAAGTTTTCCTTTATAATAGTTCCGCTTGTAGGCTCCTCAATTCCCTGGATAAGTCTGAGAAGAGTAGTTTTTCCACATCCACTTTTACCTAGAACTACGGTGATTTCTCCATTAGTCAATTCTAAATTTAGATTTTTAATGACATTTATTTCTCTATTGTCTATATAGTATGTATGTGTTAGATTATTAATTCTGATGTTGTTCATACATACCTCTTCTTCTAGAGTTTATTAAATTAAGAAAAATTCTATCAGATATGTAACCAAGCAAACCTATTATTAAAATTCCCATGATTACAACATCTATCTGTGATAGACTTTTTGCCATATCTATCATATAACCGATACCTGAACTTGCAGCTATGAGTTCAGCACCTATTATTGCTCTATAGCTATATCCAAGTCCAATTCTCATTCCAACTAAAATGTCTGAAAATGAGTAGGGAAGGATGACCTTCTTATATATCTCTAAATTGTTAAAGTTAAAGCTTCTTGCAACTTCTATTAATTTATTATCAACTTCACTAAACCCCTTGTAAAAACTCAGGTACATAGGGAAGAAGCTGGCTAAAACTATTACGATAGTCTTTGAAACTTCACCAATGCCAAACCACAATATAAGAAGAGGAATTAGGCTAAGAGGTGGAACAGATCTCATAAACTCTATTGGTATATCTAGAAAGCCCATTGTCTTTCTAAATTTAAGCGCAAATGTTGCAAGCACAAAAGCCAAAATAAAGGATATAAAATAACCAATAGCTATTCTTTTAATACTAGAGAAGATATGTTTTATTAATGAAAAATCTCTAATAGAATCTATAAAACTTCTAAATACGCTCAGAGGGTATGGAAGTATAAATTCTGGATAAATTTTTAGAGAACATATAACTTGCCATATTGCCAAAAAAACAATTATTACTACTAATACTCTGAATAATCTTCTTTTATGCATTTTACACCGTCTCCGTTGTGACAACTTCCATTGCAATATAGCCCTTCAATTATTCTTACATCTTTAAGATCTGATTCATTTGTTTTTGAATCAGAGTGTATGCTTATAGTTTTTAAGTTTAAATCCTTAAAAAAGCCAAATGGGACAGGAGTGTGGGGAGGGATATTTGTTTTTAATTTATAGGGATACTTATCTCTAAACTCATCAAATGTCATAAAAATAGTATTCTTTAATTTTAGAGAACTTCCAAGTCGACTTAGAGAAGAACATGGCGTTATTATGTACTTAGTTTTATCCTTTAGATCGTCTCTTTTTGATAATTCTTTAGCTGTGCTAATTAGAATGGGGTCAGCATCTGCTACTTTAAAATTTTTAAAATTGAAATTTTCAACTATCAAAGGACATCTAGAATCAAGAATATGTCTATCTGTATGCGAAAGTTCCAAATATCTTTTCTTTACTTTGGCAATGTGGTTCTCCTCTGGAAATACTTCTATAAATTTATAGTGCTCTAAATATTTAGAAATATCTTCACTTTTATAGCAGGATTTTACCACTGGATTTAGCCAAATATATCCCTTAAATTCCTTTACCATAAAAATGATTATAACATAAAAAATGAGTATAATTGATAATTACACTCATTTATAAGAAAATGATACCTTCCCTTTACTTATAGTTTACTGCTATATTACAGTTACATTTAGGTAATTATAGGAT
>JAEZUZ010000045.1 GCA_023443345.1 Bacillota bacterium | reverse complement strand
AGCTAACACTTTTGGACATATCTTGGAACAATATCCAGATATTAAAGTTAGCAATTTAAGAAAATTGGGATTTGGAAATATTCAAGAAGTTGATTTAGAGCCTATTGAAAATCCAATAGGTGTTCATGGTTCACTTGAAGAAGTTTCAAAAGGAAAAGATACAACTATAGGGCATTGGGAAATTGCAGGATTAAAGATAGACAATCCTCTTCCAGTATATCCTGATGGTTTTCCTAGAGAAGTAATTGAAAAATTTGAAAAAGAAATATCAAGAGAAATACTTTGGAACAAACCAGCTTCAGGAACTGAAATTATAAATCGCTTTGCAAAAGAGCATATTCAGACAGGCAAACCTATAGTTTATACTTCTGGAGACTCTGTTTTTCAAATTGCAGCTCATGAGGAAGTTATTCCAGTTGAAGAATTATACAACATGTGCAAGATTGCTCGAAAAATCTTAGTTGGAAAACACGCAGTTGCTAGAGTAATTGCTAGACCTTTTATAGGAGAAGAAGGCAATTATACCAGAACAGCAAATAGAAGAGATTTTTCACTAGATCCATTTAATAAGACAGTATTGAATTTTATTGAAGAAGCAGGGATGAAATCTGTTGCTGTAGGTAAAATAGAAGATATATTTAATGGTTATGGAATTACAGAAGCAATTCACACAAGTAGTAATGCAGACGGCATAGAAAAAACTATAGAAATGATTAAAAGAGAAGACATTGAAAAAGGAATCATATTTACTAACTTAGTTGACTTTGATGCTAAATATGGTCATAGAAGAGATGTCTTAGGATATAAAAATGCCATAGAAGAATTTGATAGAGCTCTTCCAGAAATCATTTCTTCACTAAGAGATGACGATCTTCTTATGGTTACAGCAGACCATGGAAATGATCCAACATATAAGGGAACTGATCATACTAGAGAAAGAGTATTTTTAGTTATGTATTCTAAAAATATCAAACCATATAATTTTGGAATGAAGAAGGGGTATTACAGCATAGCTAAGACTATAAGTGAGTATCTTGGCGTAGAATCAACACCATATGGCGAAAATTTATTGGAGAAATAATGAATATAGTAAATATCATTGAAAAAAAGAGAGATTCCTTTGAATTAAATGAAGAGGAAATCAAGTATTTTATTGAAGGACTTACAAATGGCAATGTAGAAGATTATCAAGCTTCAGCATTACTTATGGCAATGTTTCTCAATGGATTGAGTATTGAAGAAACAAAGAATCTTACTAAATACATGATGCTTTCAGGAGATGTTGTCGATTTAAGTCACATTAAAGGCATTAAAGCAGATAAACATTCTACAGGTGGTGTTGGAGATAAGACAACTTTGATTCTTGCACCATTAGTTGCAAGCTTTGGAATACCTATGGCAAAAATGTCAGGTAGAGGTCTTGGTCACACTGGAGGAACCGTAGATAAACTTGAGTCTATTGAAGGATTCCATACAGAAATTACAAGTGAAGAATTCTTTAATCAAGTTGAAAATATTGGAATAAGTGTAATTGGTCAGAGTAAAAATATTGCTCCAGCTGATAAAAAGTTATATGCACTAAGAGATGTAACTTCTACAGTTAACGCAAAAGGCCTAATTGCTTCAAGTATTATGAGCAAGAAATTAGCAAGTGGCAGTGATGCAATTTTACTTGATGTCAAAGTTGGTTCTGGTGCCTTTCTTTAAAATCCAGAAGAGGCCATAGAATTAGCTAGTATAATGGTTGAAATAGGTAAACTTATGAATAAGAGAATAAGAGCCATTATCACCAATATGGACGAGCCACTTGGCCATAAAATAGGAAATGCATTAGAAGTTGAAGAAGCTATTGAAACTCTAAAGGGAAATGGACCTAAAGACCTAACTGAACTGTGCATATATCTATGTTCACAATTACTAATGATGTGTGATATTGAAAAAGATAAAAATAAAGCAATAGAAATGACTATTGAAAATCTTTACAACGGCAAGGCTTATAAGAAGTTCGAAGAATTTGTGTATGCCCAGGGCGCTAAGAATTTAAATCTTCCAAAAGCAGAGGAGAAGTTAGAAGTTTATTCAAATATTGAAGGATATTTTAGCGGTGTAAATAATAAACAAATAGGTGAGGCTGCCTGTGATTTAGGAGCTGGCAGAAGAAAGATGTCAGATAAAATTGACTATAGTGCAGGAATAGATTTCCATATAAAAATTGGAGATTATATAAGTAAAGACAAACCTATAGCTACACTTTATACCACTGATAAGAAAGATAGATTAGAGACGGTTGCACAGATGGTTATTGATGCAATAACTATTTCTGATAAAAAAGTTGCACCAAATAAACTTCTAAAGTACATGGTTTATTAATGATAAATATTTCTATAGAAAATTTTGAAGGTCCATACGATCTTTTACTTGATCTATTGAAAAAGCAAGAAATTGATATATATAACATACCAATACATAAGATTACGCAAGATTTCCTTAGTGTGGTTGAAAAAAATCCACCTAAGGAACAATATCTTGCTGATTTTATTGTCTTTATTGCATTATTACTTGAAATAAAAAGCAATATGCTTCTTCCAGATAACATGCTTGATGAATATGAATTTGATGAAGAAGATCCAAGAAAAGTACTTATAAGTAAACTTTTTAATTATCAGAGACTTGTTGAAGACACTAAAAAATTAAAAGAAATATATCAAAATTCACAAATTAGATATTATTGTGAAAATCAATCAACTAAATTAAAACTTTCTAAAAAGACAATTGATGAAAATTTATATGATTTTTCTCTAATTGCCAAAAGTTATGACAGAATAATTCTTAGAAAAACCAATAGTGAGACAGAAAAGAAGTTCTTTCTCAAGCTAAGGACTGAGAAGTATTCAGTTGAGAAGAAGCAGATAGAAATAATTAAGTTATTAGGTCAAATAAATGACCTAATGTTCAATGTATTTACTAATAAGGCAGATAAATCAGAAAAAATAGCTTATTTTTTAGCAATGCTAAAATTACAACAAGACCAGAGCATACATGTGAGTCAATCAAGAGTTTTTGATCCAATAAAAATAGAGAGAGTAAAAAATGAAAAATCAAATTGAACTATTGTTAATAATGTCAAAAGAGCCAATTGAAAAGGTAAAATTGGAAGAATTTTTTAAAATTACTACATCAGAACTAGATGACTTAATTTTAGAGATGAATAATCAATATAAGATAGAAAATAGGGGATTTGAAATTATACAATATAGGGGATTAGTTCAAATTGCTAGTACAGAACTTTACCAGGAAACTCTCGATTCATTTTTTTCTAATAATAGGAAAAAAATACTAAGTGATCAAGCACTAGAAGTTCTTGCTGCCATTTACTATCAAGGTGAACTCACAAGAGCTGAAATAAACGACTTAAGAGGAGTGAATTCAGATTATGCAATAAGCACTTTAATTGAAAATAATTTAATTGAAGTAAAGGGAAAAAAAGATGTAGTAGGAAATCCCAACATATATGGACTTACAAATTCATTCTATAGAATTTTTCAAGTGGAAAATCAATGAGACTTCAGAAATATCTCGCACACTGTGGTGTTGCTAGTAGAAGAAAATCCGAAGAATTAATAAGAAATTCACAAGTTACAGTTAATGGAAATATAATTATTGATCCTGCATATGATGTAAAAGAAGAAGATCAAGTAAAATATATGGGAAAATTAATTAAATTTGAAAATACGAAGGTCTTTAAATTTTATAAACCTATTAAAGTTATATCATCTGTAAGTGATGATAGAGATAGAAAGACTGTACTTGATTTCTACAAAGGAAATTTACGATTGTATCCTGTTGGCAGGCTTGACTATATGTCAGAAGGATTAATGTTACTTACAAATGATGGTGAATTAGCTCAAAAACTTACTCATCCATCATATGAGAAAAATAAAATTTATGAAGTTAAAGTTGATAGAAAACTTACAAAAAATGAGATATTTAAATTAAAAAGTGGAATTATAATAGATAATTACAAAACTCAGAAAATAGATATTGTTGAAAAAAAAGACAAATATATTTTTACTTTAAGAGAAGGTAGAAACAGACAAATAAGAAAAATGTTGGATACTCTAAAAGTTAAAACATTAAAACTCAAGAGAATTAAATTTGATAGTATAGATATAACAGGATTAAAGCCTGGGGATCTAGTTGAACTTACAACCCAAGAATATAAATTATTGTATGAAACATGTAATAGAGATAAGCAGAGCGATAATAAAAAATAAAAAAATAGATGTTGCCATAGACATGACTCTGGGAAGAGGAAAAGATTTAGAGTTTCTAGTTGAAATTTCAAATAAAGTATATGGCTTTGATATTCAAAAAGACTCTATAGATCCACTAATTGATAAATATAAAAATAATGATTGTGTTAAACTAATACTAGATAATCATGTAAATGTTGAGAGATATGTAAGTGAAAATATAGACTTATGTATCTATAATTTGGGATATCTTCCTGGATCTGATAAGAAAATAACTACAAATTACATTTCAACTATTTCTTCACTTAATAAAATTCTAAATTTATTAAAAAAAGATGCACAGATTCATATAGTCTGTTATCCCGGTCATAGTGAAGGAAAAATAGAAGCAATACACTTAAGAGAATTTATTAAAAAACTGCCTCAAGATCAATATAGTTCATTTATTATTGAACATGATAATGCCAAAAACAATCCGCCATTTTTAATAGTAATTAGTAAAAGGTAATTATGATAGTTGATACAAAAATATTTCAAAGAATAAAGAATTTAATACCGAATTTAAGCAAGGGACAGTTAAAAATAGTTAGCTTTTTACTTGATAATTATAATGAATCTGTTGTAATGACAGCAAAGGAGATAGCTAAAGAACTAAATATTAGTGAATCTACTGTAGTTAGATTTTCAAAGAGAATTGGGTTTGAAGGTTTTCTTGAATTTCAAAAAGCATTAAAAGAAGAAATTAGAAATATTGTTACTATAAATCAAAAGTTTGACATGTTTAAATTTCCTGACTCAATTGAAAAAGTTATACAGAAATCTTTTTACATTGACCAGAAATTAATAAAAAAGACCCTTGAAAATCTTGACTATTCTAAATTAGAAATTTTCTGTAAATCAATAATTGAATCAAATAGAATTTATCTATTAGGACTTAGGTCTTCAAGAATACTTACAGAATATCTGCAATATTATTTACAATTCTTTAATTCAAATATTATAAACCTATCTACAAGCACTATAGATTATATTGATTGTTTTCTTGATACTAAAGAAGATGATATTGCAATTGTTTTCTCGTTTCCAAGATATACAACACATACAGTGGATTTAGTTAAAAGATTAAAATTACAAAATATAAAGATATTGCTAATAACCGATTCAGAAGATTCACCACTTTGTGAATTTGCAGATGAAACAATGTTTGTATACTATGAATTAAATAGTTTTATAGATTCACATGTTCCATCTTTAGTTTTAATAAATTCAATAATAATGGGATTAGCTTACTATAATCCAGATAAAACAAAGAAGCAGTTATTGAAATTGGAGGAATTATGGAAAACACACAAAATGTACATATAGAGCCAATTATAATTGCAATTGATGGTCCTAGTGGAAGTGGCAAAAGTACTATATGTAAGCTTTTTTCTAAAAAGTATAACTTTGTATATCTAGATACAGGTGCAATGTACAGAGCAATGACGTATCATCTTCTAAAAAAGAATATTTCAGAAGTTGAAGATATAATTAAAGAACTAAAAAAAATAGATATGACTATAATAGATAGTAATACCATAGAAGTAAATGGAGAAAAATTAAGTAAAGAACTTAGAAATTCAGAAATTGAAAAACATGTCAGTTATTATTCTGCAATTAAAGAAATAAGAGAATGGTTAGTTCTGCAACAGAGATTATTTTCTAAAACTCAAAATACAATTTTAGATGGAAGAGATATTGGAACTGTAGTTTTTCCCAATGCACAGATAAAAATATATTTAGAAGCAAGCATCCAAGAAAGGGCAAAAAGACGTGCTCTTGAAAGAGGCGAGAGTAATTTTGATAAATATTTAGTAGAGATAAATAAAAGAGATACCTTTGATTCTACAAGAGCTGAAAGCCCTCTAAAAAAGGCAAGTGACGCAATAGTTATAAATACAACAAATATGACCCTTGAAGAAGTATTTAAGAAAGTAGAGGAAATATATCTATGTTTCGTAAAATAGCAATTTTTATTATAAAAATATATTCAGCTATTTTCTATCCAGTTAAGATAACAAATGTAGAATTTATTCCAGATGAACCTGTAGCAATTGTAGCTAATCACAACAATGCAAAAGATCCTATACTTATAGCTATGAAATATCCAAGATATTTCAACATACTTGCAAAGAAAGAATTATTTAAAAATAAGTTTTTAAATTGGTTTTTCAAAAAATTAGGAGCTATTCCTGTTGATAGGAATAAAAATGACTTTGCTGTTCTAAGAAAAGCTATTTCTCTACTTAAAAAAGATGACCTTATGTTATTTCCAGAAGGAACTAGAAATAGAGATAAATCAAAGCCTCTTCCAGCTCAACCTGGAGTTGTAATTATAGCTAAAAAGGCAAACGCAAAAATTTTGCCAATTACTATAAAAAGCACTTATAAGATATTTAAAAAGACCCAAATATACATACATAAGCCAGTAAGTGTTGAAAATATTGAAAGTTCAGAATATCAGAATTTTTGCGATAATTTAATGAAACAAATTTATGGAGAATTAAATGAAAGTCATTAAGGCAGAATTTCTAGGCTTTTGTTTTGGAGTAGAAAGAGCAATAGAACTTGCTGAAAAATCTGCTAAAAATTCTTCAACTTCTACATTAGGTAGACTCATTCATAATCAGGATGAAATAAATAGATTGAAAGATCTTGGTATTGATTCATTTGATAACAATCAGAACATCAGCAACCTAATAATTAGAAGTCATGGAGAAAAAAAGGACAAAATAGAAGAATATAGACAATTGGGATATAACTTAATTGATGCCACATGTCCATATGTCACTAGAATTCATAAGTTAATAGATAAATATTCATCTGAGAATATGGATGTAATAATTATTGGAGATAGAAATCATCAGGAGGTTATTGCAGCATCTACATATTCAAATTCAAATTGTTATATAATTTCTAATATTGATGAAATAGATTTAATTCCTTTTGAAAGTGATAGAGAATATTTTATTTGTTCTCAGACTACTCTAAATGAAGAGAATTACAATCTTATAAAAGAAGAAATTAGCAAGAGAAATGGAAAATTCCTATTTGTAAATACCATATGTAAAGCTACATCAGATAGACAGAATGCTGTAAGAAAATTGGCAAAGGAAGTCGATGCAGTAATAATTATAGGTGGAAAAGACAGCTCAAATACAAAAAAATTATATGAAATAGCAAAAAATGTCAACAAAAATAGTTTTTTTTGCGAAAATGCTCAAAATTTAGAGATGAAAAATTTTAAAAAATATGTTAAAATAGGCATAGGTGCTGGAGCATCCACGCCTCAATGGATAATTAATGAAGTAATTGAAAAATTGCTTCAAGAAAAGGAGTAGTTGGTTTCATGGAAAATATGTCGATGGAAGAAATTTTTAAGCAAGAAGAATCAGAGGGTTTTGAAAGACCTAAGAAAAATCAGAGAAGGGTAGGAGAGATTGTTCTGATACGTGATGATAGTGTTGTTGTAAATCTTCATTATAAATCTGATGGTGTTCTTCCTCTTAGTGAAATCAGCAATCCTGATAACCTTCCTTTAAATGAACTTTTTAAAGTTGGGGATGAAGTTGAAGTCCTAGTTCTTAAGTATGATCCTAAAGATGGAGAAATTCTCCTTTCAAGTAAGAGACTTAAATCTAGAAAAGATTGGGAAGAATTAGAACAAAAATTTAATGAAAATCAAACAATCAAAGTAAAGGTACAAAGTGCTATTAAAAGCGGTCTTGTAGCTTATTACAATGATATAAGATGTTTTATTCCTGCAAGTCAAGTAGATGTAAACTTTGTTCCAAATCTTAAGAATTTTGTAGGTCAGGAAATTGAAGTTGCATTTCTAGAGTTTGATAGAAGAAAAAATCAAGTTATTCTTTCTAGAAAACAATTAGTTGAAAAAGAATACAATAAAAAACTTGAAGAGTTTTGGAATAATATTGAAGAAGGTCAAATTATTACTGGAATCGTTAGAAGATTTACACCATATGGTGCCTTTGTTGAAATCGGTCCTGTAGATGGTCTTGTTCATGTTTCAGAAATTCAATGGGGCAAACTTACTAAGCCATCTGAATTACTTCAAACTAATAAAGAGATGGAATTTAAGGTTATTTCAGTAGATAGAGAGAACAATAAAGTATCATTAAGTAGAAAACAACTTATACCAAATCCTTGGGATGTTGTTAATGAAAAATATGAAGTTGATCAAAGATATGATGGAAAAGTAATTAGTCTGACAGATTTTGGTGCCTTTGTGGAATTAGAACCTGGTCTAGAAGGATTAGTACATGTGTCTCAAATCTCTGAAGATAGAATTGAAAAACCTTCAGATGTATTAGAATTGGGAGAAGAAGTAGTTGTTAAGATCGTAGAAATTAATCCTGATGAAAAACGTATCAAATTGACAATGAAGGAATAATTTAATCAATATTAATACTTAAGGATTGGTCAATGATCAATCCTTTTTTTACCTATACGAGGGAAAATGTATTCAGTTATAACAATAGAAGAATTAGTAGAAAACTTTGAGAAATATTTAATAGTGGATGTAAGAAGTGAACATGAGTTTAACGAGGATTGTATTCCTCAAGCCATATCAATGCCTATTTTTAGTGATGAAGAACATAGAAATATAGGTATAAAATATAAAGAAGATCAAAATCAAGCAATTTTACTTGGAATTGAGTATGCAAGCAAAAAAGTACTAGATTTTGCAAAATTTGTACTAAATGCAAATAAACCTATCTTATTTTATTGTTCTAGAGGGGGATTTAGAAGTAGAGTAATAACTGAATTACTATATAATCTAAAGATGTATGTAAGAAGGCTTGATGGAGGATATAAAAGTTACAGAAAATATGTAAGAGACAGCATACCTTTACTTCTGAATTCAGTTGAAATTAATACAATTTATGGAAACACAGGCACCGGTAAGACTATATTATTAAATAAGCTAAGAGATAGAGGAGTAGGAGTACTTGATCTTGAGAGATATGCAAATCATAGAGGCAGTTCTCTTGGGGCGATAGGAAAAAATCCACATTCACAGAAAAAATTTGAATCACTTCTTTGGTATGATTTATTTAAACAAGATAAAAAATTCTACTATATTGAGGGTGAATCAAGAAAAATAGGAAAAGTTCAGATACCAGATCCTCTATTTAAAAAAATGACTGAATCTAAAAAAATATATGTATATTCAGATATAAAATTTAGAGTTGATAATATATACGATGAATATATAAATGACGAATCAATAGAGATTATATCAAATACTTTAAGTGTATTTGAAAATTATCTTACAAAAAAACAGAGACAAATCCTATGGGAACTTTTTAATAATAAGCAATACAGACAATTAATTGAATTTTTATGTATCGAATATTACGATATCAAATATAAATATAAACCTGAGCAAGATACTCTTGTAATTAAAAATGATAAAAGTAACGATGCTCTAGATAAATTGGAGTATTTAGCAAATCTATATAATAAGAGGTAATTAATTTTGAAATCATCAGTTCAATTTGAAATAATTAAAGATAGTCTATTACAACAACAATATGCAATTCAGGCATTAAGAGAGTGGAATATGGAAAAACAACATAGCTTTCATATCTCTACTTATGGATGTCAAATGAATGAGCATGACTCTGAGAAAATAGCAGGTATTTTACTACAAATGGGATTTGTAGAGACTCATACACAATCTCAAGCAGATGTAATTCTATTTAATACATGTGCTATTAGAGAAAATGCAGAAATGAGAGTCTATGGAAATGTTGGACATGTAAAACATTATAAAGAAAAAAATAAGGATGTAATTATTGGTATTTGCGGTTGTATGATGCAACAGCCACATGTCATTGAGACTCTAAAAAAATCATATCCATATGTTGAACTAATATTTGGAACACATAATTTCCATCAGCTTCCAGGATATCTCTATGACATCATATTTAAAAATAAAAAAGTAATAGAAGTTCTAAAAGATTCTGACTATATAATTGAAGATCTTCCTGTTAGTAGAAGAGAGAAGATAAAGTCATATATAAATATAATGGAAGGCTGCAATAATTACTGCACATATTGTATTGTTCCGTTTACAAGAGGAAGAGAGAGAAGTAGAGCATATACAGATATTGTTGAAGAAGTAAAAAAGTTAGTAGAAGATGGAGTTATGGAAATTACTCTACTTGGACAAAATGTAAATTCATACCATGGTGGATGCAGTTTTGCAGAACTTCTTACTAAGTTAAATGATATAGAAAATCTTCATAGAATCAGATTTATGACAAGTCATCCAAAGGATTTAAATGACGATGTAATTGATGCTATGGCAAATTTAGATAAAGTATGTGAAAGTTTACATCTTCCTGTACATTCTGGATCTAATAGAGTTCTTAAAAAAATGAATAGAAGCTATACCAGAGAAAAATATTTAGACACAGTAGAAAAAATAAAGAAGAAAATACCTAATATAGCACTAACTACAGATATCATTATTGGTTTTCCAGGGGAGACAATGCAAGATGTTGAAGATACTGTAGATTTAATTAAAAAGGTAGACTACGATTCTGCTTTTACATTTATTTATTCTGCAAGGCAGGGAACCCCAGCAGCTAAATTTGAAGATGATGCTACAGAAGAAGAAAAGCATAGAAGATTTGAGTACATGCTTGAAGAGTTAAATAAGGGGGTAATTCTAAAAAATAAACAAAGACTTGGTAATATATATGAAGTATTAGTTGAGACATATGATGAAGATACAGGTATATGTGAAGGAAAGAGCAGAGAATTTTTTAGAATTAAATTTAAAGGAAATATGGATTTAGTAGGTAAGCTTGTAAATGTTAAAATTACTAATCCAAAGTATTTTTCACTTGAAGGAGAAATAATTTAGATGTCTCATACACCAATGATGCAACAGTATTTAGAAATAAAATCACGAGTTCCAGACAAAATATTATTTTATAGACTTGGTGATTTTTATGAAATGTTCTATGATGATGCAGTTAAGGCATCAAAAGCACTAAACTTAACTCTTACATCTAGAAATTCAGGATCAGGAAAAAAAGCACCACTATGTGGTGTTCCTTATCATGCAGCAGATACTTATATAGCAAAGTTGGTAAAACAGGGATATGATGTAGCCATATGTGAACAAGTTGAAGACCCTAAGAATGTTAAGGGCATAGTAAAAAGAGAAATAATTAGAATAATTACTCCTGGAACTATCATTGAAACAGATATGCTAGATTCTAAAGAAAACAACTATCTTCTTGCCTGTGATATATTTGAGAATTATAGCACCCTTGCATATGTTGACATATCTACTTTTGATCTTAAACTATCAATAATTGAATCTAAAAATCATAGAGAATTGCTAATTAATGAAATAAAAAAGATTTCTCCACAGGAAATACTTACAAATCAAGAAAATAGCAATTTAATTAAAGAATTAAATATTTCTAAAGTTTCAGTTTTAAAAGATACTTATTTTAAAAATTCAAATACTCTATCTCTATTTAAAAAGATAAATATGAGTTTAAATAATTCAGATCAATCACTTAAAAACATTGTATCAGCTTTACTTGAGTATCTTCTTCAAATACATATGGTTAATCTTGATCAAGAATTCAGTGTAGAGATATATAAAGATGAACAATATGTAAATATAGATCAGAAGGCAATAAGAAATCTAGAGTTATTTGAAACTTTAATTGATAGAGAAAAAAGGGGAAGTTTAATATACATTCTAGATCATGCATCTACTCAGATGGGATCTAGACTTCTCAAACAGTGGTTAAAGAGACCTCTTAAAGATGTTGAAAAAATAAAAAAGAGACATGATATTGTAGAATTTTTAATAAATTCTTCAATATTCAATCTTGAAATAATCTCAATACTAAGTCAAATAAGTGATATTGAAAGGATCATTGCAAAAGTAAATTATAGAACAGTTCTTCCAAAAGAATTGATAAGACTAGGGGAGAGCCTTTTTAAAATAAGCGAATTAAAACATTTAATAAGTAAAAAAGCTCAGTTAAACTATATTTCTTCTAAACTAGAAACTTTTGAAAATTTAGCCCATAAAATTTTAAATACTATTAAAGAAGACCCTACTAATAACTTGAGTGATGGCGGCTATATTAGAGAAGGTGTAAATGTAGAACTTGATGAAATAAATATCCTAATAAGAGATGCTTCAAAGATACTGCTTGATTTAGAAAATAGAGAAAAGGAAAATACAGGAATAAAAAATCTAAAGATAAAATATAATAAAGTATTTGGATATTTCTTTGAGATTTCTAATGGGAATTTAGATAGAGTTCCTGATTATTTCATTAGAAAACAAACTCTTGTAAATAATGAGAGATTTTTCACTGAAGAATTAAAAAATATTGAAGATAAAATTGTAAATGCAAAAGATATAAAGAAGGAATTAGAGGATAAAATCTTCAAAGAATTAATTGAAACTATAAATCCTTATAGTACAAATATCATAAATTCTTCACAATGCATTTCTGAACTAGACATATTGTCCAATTTTGCACAATTATCTATAAATAATTCTTGGGTTAGACCACAATTTAACAATAAGAATGAATTAGATATAAAAGAAGCAAGACATCCTGTAATTGAAAATATGATTGGTAGAGATAATTTTATATCAAATGATTTATATATGAATTCAAATACTGATCAATTTCTAATACTTACAGGGCCAAATATGGCTGGTAAATCAACCTATTTAAGGACAATTGCAATTATTGCAATTATGGCACAAATTGGATGTTTTGTACCATGTTCTCATGCAAATATAAAAATATTTGATCAGATATTTACTAGAGTAGGAGCAAGTGACAATCTCAGTGCAGGTGAGAGTACATTTATGGTAGAAATGAATGAATTAGCCTATATCTTGTCACATGCTACAAATGATTCCTTAGTTATACTTGACGAAATTGGAAGAGGTACTAGTACATATGATGGTTTAAGTATCGCTTGGAGTTTAGTTGAATATCTCACAGAATATGAGCTTCATCCTTTTACACTTTTTGCAACTCACTACCACGAGTTAACTGAAATAGAGGAGAAGATCAAATCTGTTAAAAACTACAGGGTTTTAATAAGTGAAATATCTGGAGAATTAGTATTTTTAAGAAAAATAGTAAGAGGTCCAGCATTAAAAAGTTATGGAATTCAAGCTGCTTCACTTGCAGGACTGCCTAGTAAGTTGATAGATAGAGCTAAAGAAATATTAGATTTACTTCAGAAACAAGATATTGTTAAAAATAATGAAGATACTAATAATGAGAAAACTAAAGACATTAAAGTAGATAACTATAGAGAAGTCTTAGAAAATATCGATATTGATGAAACTATAGATAAATTATTACAGTTGAGAGAATTGATTAAATAATGAATAATATAAAGAAATTATCAGATTTTACTGCAAACCAAATAGCTGCAGGAGAGGTTATTACAGAGCCTCTCTATGTAGTTAAGGAATTAATTGACAATTCAATAGATGCTAATTCAACTTCAATTTCTGTAGAGATAAAAAATCATGGTCTTGATTTAATTGAAATAAAAGACAATGGCATAGGAATAGATAAAGATGATGCAAATATGCTTTTTCAAAGGCATGCCACTAGTAAGATTTCACAGGCTGAAGATTTAAATAATATCAAAACTTTGGGGTTTAGGGGAGAAGCTCTTGCTAGTATTGCCTCAGTCTCAAAAGTTGATTTATCAAGTAAAAAAAGTGATAAATTACAGGGATTTAATATTAGAAAATATGCCGATAGTCTTATCTCTATAAAAAGCATTCCTTTTAATAGAGGAACTACTGTTACTGTAAGAGACTTATTTTTTAATACACCAGCAAGATTTTCTTTTCTTCCTAATCATTCAAAGATTGATAAGTCGATTACTGATTATTTAAGAGCACTTGCACTATCAAGGTTAGATATTGAGTTTAAATATGTAGTAGACAATAAAATTGAATTTATAACTAAGAAAGATGAAAGTCTAATAGATAGAATATTTAAAATCTATGGCAAGGAAATGACTTCAAATCTTTTAAAATTTAATTATTCAAACCAATACTTAAATATTACAGGATATATTTCTTCACTTTCATATCACAGAAATAATAAAAATTTACAGTATACATATATAAATTCTAGGTTGACTAATAACTATACTATTAAAAATGCGATAAATGAAGCTTATTCAAAACTACTTATGCCTAGAAGATATCCTTGTGTATTTTTATATGTTGAACTTGATCCTTCTTTAGTTGATGTAAATATCCATCCTCAGAAGTTAGAAGTCAAATTCAAAAGGGAAATATTAGATGAAGAAGATTTCATTAATTCTATAAAAAAGACAATCTATCATTACCAAGCTGTACCTAATTTAAATTTCAGAGAAAATGATTATACATTAAAAGAGAGAAATAATTTAGAAAAAAAAGAAGTTTATGTAAGCTACAATGAGATTAATTTAGATAATGAAATAATTGAAGATATCGACATTATTGATATAATTGCACAAAAAGAAACACAACAAAAAAATATTATAGATGCTGTTGAATCTAAAGAACAGCTTGAATTTGTCTCTTTTATTTCAAGATTAAATTATGTTGGAAGTGCTTTTGATAGTTTTCTAATATTTGAAGCAAGTGAAAATCTATATTTCTTTGATCAACATGCAGCTCATGAAAAAATACTATTTGAAAAATTCTTTGAAGAATATAAGAATAAAGAAATAAGTTCACAAATTATTCTATTTCCAATAATTATAGGTCTAAATAAATCAGACATTAATAATATTGAAAAAAATAGAAATAAATTTGAAGAAATAGGTTATGAACTCGATTTCTTTGATAATGACCTAGTAATAAGAGCAATTCCATCTCTATTTACTCATGAACAGGCCAAAGTATTTATGATGACCTCTATTGAAGAGTTGAACAACCCTAGAGATTTTATAATTGATGAAATAATTACGAAAAGTTGTAAAGCAGCTATAAAAGCCCATGATAAAACAGATATTTTACAAGCAAAGGATTTAATTGAAAAACTTAAATTTCTAAATGATCCTATGAATTGTCCTCATGGAAGACCTATTTTTATAAAGGTAAGCAAATATGATATTGAAAGGAGATTTGCTAGAATACTATGATAGTTTATTTTGGGCCTACAGCAGTAGGAAAGAGTAACTATGTATATGATCTTCTCAATAGGAAAACCTTTGATATTGTAAATATGGATTCAATGCAGATTTATAAAGATCTTAACATTGGAACAGCAAAACCAAGTAGAGAGGAGTTTTCTAAAACAACCCACCATCTATTTGATATAGTCGATCCTGATAAAAATTTCAGTGTTTACGATTATCAAAAGCTTGCTTTAGACTTAATTAGAAGCAAAAAAGAAATTGTATTTGTTGGAGGCACAGGTCTATATTTAAATTCTCTATATTACGATTATAAATTTAGAGAATTTAAGAATTTTGATTTTAATAATAAAAGTAACGAAGAATTATTTTTAGAACTTGAAAATAGTTATCCTGATCTTGTAGATAAGGTAGATAAAAATCACAGACATCAGCTTATAAATGCACTTAAGACAGGAAATGTATATAGTTCAAATAATAAAATTAAAAGAGATATAGATATCAAAATAAATTATCTATCAAGAGATAGGAAAGATATATATGATAGGATAAACAAAAGAGTTGACAAAATGATAGAAGATGGGCTTGTTGATGAGGTAAAATACGTAGTAAAAAAATACAACTTAAATAGAGAACATCAATCTATGAAAGCAATAGGCTATAGAGAAATTTTAAGCTATCTAAATTCTGAATTTTCTTTAGAAGAAGCTGTTGAATTAATAAAGAAGAATACAAGGCACTATGCAAAAAGACAGATAACTTGGATTAGAAATCAATATAATAACGATTATAATACAATCAATTTAGAGGAATAATGGATATAATACAAAATTTAGAAAAGGATCTTGAAATCTATTTTAATAGAGCTAAAGATATAAGAAGTCACAACCAAAAAAAAGTAATTAGAGCATTTCAAAAAGCTAAATTAAGAGAAACACATCTACATTCATTGACGGGATATGCCTTTGAAGAACCAGGTACTGCAAAATTAGAGGAAATTTACTCATATATTTTTAATACAGAGGATGCACTAGTTAGAACATCAATAACATGTGGTACTCATGCAATAAATATTATGTTATTTGGTATTCTAAGGCCCAATGATACAATGCTATGTATTTCTGGTCTTCCATATGATACAATTCATAAAAGTATTGGAATAAGTGGAAAAAATGGCTCATCTCTATTAGATTATGGAATTAATTATCATCAAATAGATCTACTAGAAGATGGAAGTTTTGATATTGATAAAATAACAGATTATATAGAAAAAAATAAACCAAAAATGGTATATATTCAAAGATCAAGAGGATATTCTCCTAGAAATCATTTTGGTTTTATACAATTAAAAGAAATTATACAATTAATTAAATCAAGATATAAAGATATTATAATTGCTCTAGATAATTGCTATGGTGAATTTGTTCAAAAGGAAGAACCAACAGACTTTGGCTGTGATATAATGGCAGGATCACTAATAAAAAATCCTGGTGGATCTCTAGCTAAAAGTGGTGGTTACTTAGTTGGAAGAAAAGACCTAATAGAATTATGTGCTAAATATCACACATCCCCAGGACTTGGAAAAAAAGTTGGTGGAAGCTTTGAAGAAATTAGACTATTTTTACAGGGAATATTTATAGCTCCTCTTATCGTATATAATGCAATTAAAACATCCTATTTATTTGCAAAGTACTTTAAAACTAAAGGATATAGCATAATACCAGAAGTAGAAGAAGAAAAAAATGATATAGTTCAATCAATTATATTCAATAATAGAGAAGACCAAATATCATTTATTCAGTCTATACAAAAAAATTCTGCTGTAGATAGTGATATTTTGCCACTACCTTGGGATATGCCAGGTTATGATGATCAAATAATCATGGCAAGTGGTTCTTTTATTAGTGGAAGTAGTATAGAATTATCAGCTGATGGCCCAATTAGAGAACCATATATCGCCTATGTACAAGGTGGTGTTGTATATGAACAAGCTGTAATGACATTGGAATCATTTATAGAAAATAGAGATGAATAATTATTCATCTCTATTTTTATTATTATCTAATTCAAAATTTCCTATGATATTTTTTCTTACATTTTTCTTATGTGCTGCATAATACTGCGTAGTTGTAACATTGTCGTGATCCATTAAATTTTGTACATCATATATACTAAAACCTCTCTCTATTAAAGTGCTTGCTGCAGTAGCCCTCAATTTGTGTGGGCTGTATGCACTTTTTCTACTAGTTTGCATTACTATAGAAGTATATTTTTTTACAAGTTCTCTTACAGCTCTTGATGTAATTCTTTTTCCTTGTAATGATAGAAATAGAGCTTCATCAGTTGAATTTAAAAAGTGTCTTTCTAATTCTATATAGTCCTTTAATGCAGTTTCAACTGTATCATTTAAAGGCATCTGTGTCTCTTTATCTCTTTTTCTAAATATAGTAAATTCTTTTCTTTTAAGGTGAAAAGAGGAGAGGTTTAGATTGACCAATTCCTTTAATCTGAGTCCATATGTTAAAAATAAAAGTAAAATTGCCTTGTCTCTGTATTTTGTTTTTTCCCAGTACTTAAGTTCATGCTTTGTCAAACCCGTGCCATTTGAAACTACATCTAGAAGTTCAAACAATTCATCTTCATGCAATCTTTTAATTGATTCTGGTGTGACCTTAGGCATCTTTATAGGATTGAGACCAGGTGTAATTTCTTCATCAATTTGTTCATTTCTATATAGAAACTTTATCATTGAAACAATCGAAGATTTTTTTCTAGATAGTGATCTATTGTGATTTTCATATACCTGTACAGAATCATTGTTTTCTTTAATATAACGTCTACAGTAATATAGATATTGATTTATATCTCTAGCTTTAATATTATTTATTACATCAACATTTTCGATATCTAATTTCAACTCATCCTTTAAATAATTGAAAAATGCCTTGATATCATGTAGGTAAGCTTTTCTAGTAGCTAGTGAGACAGATGACCTTAAAAATATAAAGTAATCTGCTAGATAATTGGGAAGTTGATTTTGTAGCTCTTTAATTTCTTTTTCAACTTCAATTTCTTGAACTATCAAATGATTTGGCTTATTAGTCTTATTATTTATATCCATATTTTACTCCTAAGAACTATTCCCAAAATATACATTTAAGGAATAGTTATATTTTAATAGTACTACCTCTTTTCTGATTTGTCAATATATAATAGAAAATTAAAAAGGATCACTAATGTGATCCTAATTCGCTATCATCAATAGTAGCATCTGCTATAAATAATGTTGCTATAGCTGAAATAAATATTAAAAGTATTGAGAGTATTGTTATTACTATAGGTTTAATTGGAAGGATTTTTATTCCTTTTGTTATGGCCGCCTTTTTTAGTAATTCATTCATTTTGATTTCTCCTTTTTATATATTTATCCACTAGCTCTTTTTCTAAAACATTTTCTTGATAGTTATAAAATTTCTCTTCTACTGATTCAGGTAAATATCTCTGCTCTACATAATTGTTTTTATAGTCATGAGGATATTTATACTCTATATTTTTATTTTCTAGTCTCCTCTTTGTCTGATCTTCCAAGTAATAAAGTACATCCCTTGATTTATTGTTTTTGATATAATCCATAGCACTGTCAATCGCTAGATATGCACTATTTGATTTATTTGTAAGTGATAAATATATAGTAATCTGAGATAGGATTATTCTGGCTTCTGGCATTCCTATTTTGTTTACAGCCTCAAATGCACTATTTGCATATACTAATGCCTGTGGATCTGCTAATCCTATGTCTTCACTAGCTAATATAACCAATCTTCTTGCTATAAATTTGACATCTTCTCCTGAAAGCAACATCTGTGCTAAATAATAAATTGCTGCATCTGGGTCACTTCCTCTTACGCTTTTTATAAAAGCACTTATCAAATCATAGTGCATATTGCCATTTTTATCATACATCAACGATTTAGATTGCACTAATTTAAATACATCATCTATTTCTATTATATTAGTAGTTGATGTTACATAGGACAATTCAAGAAGATTTAGAGCTTTTCTAGCATCAGATTGTGAATTTTCAACAATAAATTCTATTGCCTTACTATCTATTTCCTTTTTATATTCTTTTAGAATTTGATCATTATCAATTGCATTTTCTATAATTTTTCTTATAGCTTGATCGTCTAATTTTTTTAATTCAAATACCTGAGATCTAGATATTAAAGCATTATTGATTTCATAGTATGGATTTTCAGTAGTAGCTCCAATTAAAGTTATAATTCCCTGCTCTACATGATATAAAAGTGCATCTTGCTGTGACTTATTAAATCTATGAATTTCGTCAATAAATAAAGTTGTTTTAATTCCATGTGTGCTTAAAATTTCTTTTGCCTGATTAATTATCTCTTTTAATTCTTTAACTCCAGAAAATACAGCATTGATACTTACAAAATTTGTCATTGTCATATTGCTAATAATATTAGCAAGGGAGGTCTTTCCCACTCCAGGAGGTCCATATAATATAATAGAAGTTAATTTATCAGATAAAATCATCTTCCTTAAAAGGCTATCAACTCCAACAACTTCCTCTTGACCATAAAAATCATCTAATGTAACAGGCTTCATTCTCTGAGCTAAAGGTTTAACATCTTCTGCACTTTTATCATACATATATGTAAATAGATCCATTTAGTTTTCCTTTAAAACATGTGCCATAAATTTACCAGTTTTAAAAAAGTATGAATTAAGTCTATGTATTATAAAGTAATATATTGCAATTGTTAAAAATGAAATATATACTCCTATATCTTCTATTAATGAGATTCCTAAAATAAGAAGTATCACAGGAACTCCAAACATTAGAAATGCTGCAAGTATTAAATACTTAGTATCCATTTCTATTTCTATAATAGAGTTTATAGGTTCAAATTTGTCACTTTTGACATATATTATCTTTCCTTCAACTTTAGAACCACAATGAGAACAGCCCTGACACTTATCTTCTTGAAGTGCTACTGCCTTAATCATTGAATTTTCATATCCTAAAACTTTTGCTTTCATTTTTCTTCTTTCAACATAATATTTAATTCATCAAGTTGTGATTTATCAACAGTAGATGGTGCTGAACTCATAAGACATCTTGCATTTAATGTCTTAGGAAATGCAACTACATCCTTAATTACATCTGTACCCTTTAATATCATCATCAATCTATCAAGTCCAAATGCAAGCCCACCATGTGGAGGTGTACCATATTTAAGTGCCTCAATAAAGAAGCCAAATCTCTGTTGCTGTTCTTCTTCACTTATACCTAAGAAATTAAATACTTCTGCTTGCAATTTACTATCATGTATACGAATAGATCCACTTACAAGTTCATATCCATTGAGAACTAGGTCATAACAATTAGCTAGTACTTCTGATGGATTTGTCTTCATCTTAGGAATATCCTCTTCCTTTAATTGAGTAAATGGATGGTGTTCACTAACCCATCTTCCTTCTTCTTCATCATACATAAATGCTGGAAAATCAACTATCCATATAAATGATATTTCTTGAGGATCATACATATTTAATTCTTTGCCAAAGTGATTTCTTAGATTTCCAAGTATATTTTTTGCTTTTCTATAATTATCAACAATAAAGAAGAAATATCCATTCTTATTTTGTGCAATTTCTCTTAATTTATCAATTTCTTCAATGTTTAAAAACTTTGCAATACTTCCATCTATTTCTTGATCATCAATTATAAAAGTAGCTAATCCCTTTGCACCAAATACTTTTGCCTTTTTCTCTAGATTTTTTAAACCTTTTTTGCTAAATAGTTCTCTTCCTTCTAAGAAAATGGCACCTACGTGCTCTCCCCTTTCTATAGCACTAGAGAAAAGAGTGAACTCACTATTTTTAAATACATCATTTAATTCAAGAAGCTCTAAAGCAAATCTATCATCAGGTTTATCACTTCCATAGATTCTAATAGCATCACTATACTTAAGCTTCTTAAAAGGCCTTTTTAATTCAATTCCTTTTAATTCTCTAAATACTTTGACCATAAGAGATTCGCCAAGACTTAGAACATCTTCTTGGCTTACAAAGCTCATTTCGATATCAAGTTGTGTAAATTCTGGCTGTCTATCTGCTCTTAAATCCTCATCTCTAAAGCATTTTGCAATTTGGAAATATCTATCAAGTCCAGATATCATCAAAAGTTGTTTAAATATCTGAGGAGACTGTGGAAGTGCATAAAATTCCCCTTGATTTACTCTACTTGGAACAAGATAGTCTCTTGCTCCTTCAGGTGTAGATTTATTTAAGATAGGTGTTTCAACCTCTACAAATCCCTTTTCTAAAAGTTCATTTCTCAATATTGAGTTAAGTCTAGATCTAAGCCTTAATGTATCGGTCATACTCTTTTTCCTTAAATCTAGATATCTATACTTTAGTTTAAGTGAATCAGCTGCATTATCATCTTCTTCAATGTGAATTGGAGGAACCTCACTAGTACTTAATATCTTTAGTTCATCAACTTTTACTTCAACCTCTCCAGTTGGTATAGAAGTATTTTTTTGTGATCTTTCTTGCACCTTTCCCCTTACTTCGATTACATATTCTCTTCCTATAGATGCAAGCATATCGTTTATTTCTTTATCAGTATTTTCATCAAATAATAATTGTGCAATACCTTCTCTATCTCTAATATCTATAAAAACAAGAGAACCCAAATTTCTCTTTTTGTGAACCCAACCACAAAGTACAACTTCTTTATTGACATCTTCTATTCTTAAACTACCTGCATAGTGTGTTCTATTCATATTTCTCTCCTAAAAAATTTACAAGTTGATTAAAATCTAATTTTTCTTGCTCACCTGTATCTAAGTTTTTAATAGTATAGTAGCTATTGTTGATTTCATCTTCTCCAATAAAAACTATAAATTTAAAATTCTTCTTATCGGCATATTTCATTGTAGCTTTGAAGCTCTTTGTAATTGAATCAGTGCTTACAGAGAAGCCTTCATATCTCAATTTATTTTGTAATTTATAAACTTCATGTTCAAACTTAATATCTAGAGGATATATTAATATTGCCTCTCTTTTAATTTCTGAATCAAATATATTTTGGGCTTGACACATCATCATAAGTCTATCAGCTCCAATTGCACACCCTACTGCAGGAGTTTCTGGACCGCCTAAAGACTCAACTAAGTTGTCATATCTTCCACCGCCTCCAACAGCAGACTGTGCTCCAATATCTGTTGAAGATACTTCAAAGGCTGTCTTAGTATAATAATCAAGGCCTCTAACAATCTTTGGATTTATAACAAAATCAACCTCATTTGCCTTTAATATGCTCTGAACTTTACTAAAGTGATCTGAACATTCATCACATAGATAATCTAAAATAATTGGGTGATCCTTTAATGTTTCCTGACACATTTTATTTTTACAGTCAAGAACTCTCATAGGATTGGTTTTCATCCTCTGATGACAATCAGGACAAAGTCCATCATAGTTTTTATTTAAAAACTCAATTAAAGTCTTATGGTATGCTGGTCTACACTTTGGGCAACCTATTGAATTTATTTCGATTTTATAGTTTTTAAGACCTAAGGATTTAAAAAAGTGATCTACACAAGTAATAATATCTGCATCTGTAGATGCTGACTGACTTCCAAGTATTTCAAGTCCAAATTGTGTAAATTCTCTAAATCTTCCTGCTTGTGGCTGCTCATTTCTAAAAAAGTTTGAAATATATCTAAGTCTTGCTGGCAGGGTTTGAGCATACATCTTGTTCTCAATAAAACTTCTAACTATTCCTGCTGTGCCTTCTGGTTTTAAAGTAAATCCCTTTTTTACTAAATCATATTCTCCTTTTGCATACTTATCCATGTTGGCTCTGCTTATTACTTGAAACATTTCTTTTCTTACTATATCAGTTGAATCTCCTACTCCCCTTTGAAAAAGTGCTGTACTTTCAAATGTTGGAGTTCTGATTTCTTCAAATCCATAAAGTGAGCTTATCTTTCTAAATTTTTCTTCTAACTTTAATAGATTTCTCATATCTTCAGGTAAAAAATCACGTGTTCCCTTTGGTTTGTTCATATATACCTCTCATTTAAAATAAAAAGAGAATTTACACTTAGGGACGAGTAATACCCGCGTTGCCACCCTAATTGGAAATTCCCACTTAATTTAGACTACGATTATACGAGATGTCTTCATTATTATATCGCCACTATTTCTCACCATACAATAGCTCTCTTAAGACTATTAATAATTACTCCTTCTCAATCAATATTTATTTTTTAAATTATAGCACAAAATTAACTATTTGTCATTATTTGGATTTTTCTTCTCCCTATAATTACAGATGTTATTTGTACACACTATAAATGCTGACATTTTATTATTTCCCTCTGCTAGAAGCGATCCACACTCTGGACATTTTCTATCAATAGGCTTATTCCATGAAGCAAAGTCACATTTTGGATATTGATCACAGCTCCAAAAAGTTTTCAATTTCTTTGTCTTCTTTTCAACTATTTCTCCATTCCCGCACTTAGGACATTTAATTCCTATTTTCTTTAGAATTGGTTTAATATTAGTACATTCAGGATAGTTACTACAGCCTAAAAATTCACCTTTAAGTGTCTTTTTCTTTAACATTGGAGCGCCACATTTATCACACTTAATATCAGTAACTTCATCAAGATTTATCTTCTGCATATTCTCTTCAGCTTTAGTGAGAAGTTCATTAAATGGATTGTAGAATTCTCTTATAACATCTTGCCAGTTGTCATTTTCATGGCTAATTTTATCTAAGTTTTTTTCAAGTTCAGCAGTAAAATCAATCTGAATTATAGGACTGAAATATTCCTGCATTAATTTATCTGTTATATCGCCAATTTCTGTTATATATATACTCTTTTGCTTTTTAACTATGTAGTGTCTAGCTGTTAGTGTAGTAATTGTTGGAGCATATGTGCTTGGTCGTCCAATTCCATTGTCTTCCATCTCTTTAATTAGAAGAGCTTCTGTATATCTTGAAGGAGGTTGTGTAAATTTCTGTTCTTTTATTACTTTGTTAGTTATAAATTCATCATTTTCAGAAAGTGATGGTAAAATCTGATCCTTTGCCTTCTTATTTGAAAGAACTTTTAGGAAACCATCAAAAATTAGAACTTGACCTGTAGATTTTGCC
>JAEZUZ010000038.1 GCA_023443345.1 Bacillota bacterium | reverse complement strand
ATGATATACAGGCAAGTACTTGTGAACTTGATCTATTAAATTATCATATATCTTCTCATCTATTGCATTAGAAAATAGTGATGCCTGTCTTGCAGAATCAAATTTTCTAATTTTTGCTATCTCTACCTTACTCTTTACATGGTGATGTAGAGTTGATGCCATAACATGGTTATGTGCCTTATAAACTTCATATATTCTGTTAAAGGCATTCTTTCTCAACTCTCTATCTTTAGATTCCATAAGTAATCCATAGCTTCCATGTGTTAATTCATGCTCTTTACCTTGAGAGTCTTTTACATACCCAAAATTTAGGTCTGCATTGTTTAAAGTATTAAATATTACATTTGGGGCTGAAAGTGTGCTGCTAAGTCTAGATATTAGAGCTTCTTCTTCTGATGAAAGAAGGTGTTTTTTGCCTCTTAATATCTTTTGAAAATAGAACTCATGCTCTGGCAATACTTCTCTTACTTTAGATAATACTTCCTCATCTGAATATGATATAATTTCAGACTCAAAATAGCTAAGTCTTGAAGATGCCTGTGAGTATAAATCTGAAGACTTACCTTCATATTCGACATATTTAGAATCTGTTGTATCTTGGTCTTTTTTTAGGTGAGCATATATTACAACCTTTGAAAGATCAAAAATATAATCTTCCATTATTTCTACAGCTTCTTTTAAATTATCAAGTAATTTACCCTTATATTTATCTAAATCATCTAATCTGGATTTTAGATTTTCAATTGAACTTAGGAATTCTTCATCATCTTTAAATATTGCTTGCAAATCCCAAGTATCTTTAATGTCCATCTCCTGTCTTGACTGATATGTCTTCATATTTATCCTTTCTTAAATAAGTTGTAATTGTATAATTATATGTATCTCTATCATTTTTCAACCGTGAAATTGGTATAAATCGAGAATCTTCTCTCAAGTTCTCAATAGATACATCTGCATACTCTGCCAGAGCATCTACCTCTGTAATTATAGCCTTTGTGATGTAATCTCTCAGACTTCTATACAAATTTGCTCCACCTATAAAGAATATGTGATCTTTATTATATTTTTCTAAAAATTCTTCAACATTTCTATATACTATAACTCTATCATCTTCTATATCTAGAGTTGAAGAAATCACATGGTGCATCCTTCTATCTAATATGCCCATTGATAGAAAAGTATTCCTACCCATCAATATGTCACTATCAAGTGTCAACTCTCTAAAATGCTTTAAGTCGCTCTTTAAATGAAATAGCATCTTGTTTTTGTATCCTATATTGTAATTTCTATCAACACATAGTACAAGTGTCATCTCCAAAGCACTACCTCTTTACTTGAAGCAACATAAAATCCATGTTCATTTAGATGATTTTCTCTATTATACTTCATGAGATTGCCATCTAAGTCTCTTACAATACCACCAGCTTCATGCACAATTAAATCTGTTGAACAAACATCCCATTCCATTGTTCTTCCATCACTTAGATATATTTCTGCCAAACCTTCTGCAATTAGGCACCCTTTATAAGCTGAGCCACATTTTACTATATTTTTTACCTTCTTATCTTCACAAATTGTCTTTGTTCTATCTGAAATTTTATTTCTAGATCTGAGAAGAGTTATATCACTTTTTTTATCAGATACATATATGCGTTTGCCGTTTAAATATGCACCTTCTCCCTTAATCGCGTAGTACATCTTCTTAAATACAGGCATGTATACAAGAGAGAGAACCGGCCTTGCATCTCTAACTAAAGCTATATTTATAGAAAATTCATCATTTTTTGCAATAAATTCCTTAGTGCCGTCAAGGGGATCAATTATCCAGAGTTCTCTTAAATCTCTAGGTATTTCACTTTCATCTTCTTCACTTAGAATTGGAATATTTAGTTCAGAGAGATTTTTAAATATTATAGTATTTGATGCTATATCTGCCTGTGTAACAGGAGTATTGTCTTCTTTTATACATACAGAAAAATCTCTCTGATATATTTTTAAAATTTCTTGACTTGCTTCTAAAGCCGCCTTTATTGCAATATCTAATTCTCTCATAATTAATTTCTATAGTTAGGAACTTCAAATTGAAGTTCATATCCATGTATCTGTTTATATAAGTCGCTAATCTGGAATACGTAGGCATAGGCAAAGTGTATTGCTGTTGCATATTGATGAGTCAATTCATTGGTATTGTACTTCATCTTATATGCAGTATCCTGACCATATTCATTGTAGACATACTGTTTTGAGATAAACTCTGCCCCTCCTATGATTGCTTTACTCGGAGTATCCCATCCATGATTGTAAGCATATCTTGAACCGTCTTCTTCTGCACTATAGTCAAAAGCCCCTACTCCAAACATATTGTAAACTTTCTTTCCTTCTACCACTATGCCTGTTGCAAGTCTAGAGGTCCCATTTCCTGTTTCAATTAAGCTGTGACTTATTAGATAAATCTCATTTATATTGTACTTCTTTCCAGCTTCCTTAAATGCCTTACCTTGGCCTTCAAGTATTCCCTTACCCTTTAGTATCTTATCAAGTTGGTCAGCGCTTACACTTGTAGAACCTTTTAGATTTAGGAATTGGAACATCTGTTGAGGTACACTGTCTGTGACTGCAGTATCACTGTTTTTTACCCAACCTACTTTATTTCCCGCTTTTATCTTGGTAGTGGATTTAGTGGTTTCTAATACAGAATAAATATCATCTTCCTCTAAATTCCCAATTACATTTCTAAGACCACTATCACTATATAAGCAGCTATCTCTTATCATTATTATTTGATTACCTACTTTTTTTATCCCAGTAAGTTTTGAATCATCTCTTACATAGTTGGCGTTTACATATCCTTCAACACCTCTAGCTTTAATTTTTATCCATCCGCTTGTAGTTGTTTCAAGAATTTCGTAGGTATCACCATATCTCAATTCAAAAAGATCTTTTCCTGAATAATTAGGCTTATCCCAGAGGTTTACACCACTATCATCAATAATTATCTTATTGCTGTGTCCTTTTTCTTCTAATTTTTGAGGTAGTGGAAAAAAGTTTCTACTATTTACATAATATCTTACTTCACTTAACTTAGATGGCCTAAAGTCACCATCTTCATAAGTAGTGCTTCTGTTTAACTCCAACTTAGATAAATCTTCAACAGTATAACTGCTAAGTCTCTCTCTATATGTATTTGTACTATCTTTTTCAGTAAGGGTCACTATCTCTGAATAGCTGGTTTTCTTACCATCAAAAGATCTAATAGCCTCAATACTTATATGGTATTTCCCAGCAGACTTAGGCATCCATACAAATTTATTTGCACTTGTAAAATTGCTAAGAGCTGTCCCGTTTACAATTGCTCTAAATTTTAATCCCTCATTTCTTGAGAATACATTTATAAGAATAGGTCTATTTTTATCATATCTAAGTGAGCTTAGAGAAAAGCTAATTGGTATATCACTCTTTAGTTCGACTGCATAAGATGAATGAATCCACCCAAAAATCTTTCCATCTTTTATAAGTCTATACCAATTGCCCTCTTTTCTGTCAAACTCATATATTTCGCCTTCATCAATTGTTGTAATTATTTGAGTGTCTGTTGAAGGACCTTTTCTTACATTTAGGCCATCAGTTGTAATATATAATCTAGCAGTTTCTTTATCAAAAGAACTCCTTAATATCCAACCTTTATAAACTCTAGCATAGTTTCCAGATATAGCATATACCTTTACAGTTGTTCCTTCACTTAAGGTTCCTTCAATTGTTCCATCAGGTGTTCTTCTATGTTCAGTTGAAGTCTCTAACTTATGCTCAGACATAGCACTTGCTGTTTCTTCTCTTACATATTTCTCTGAAATCCAACCGTAATCTGTAACTAACCAACCACCTACTTTAGTTCTTATAAATAGCTCTTCGCCTTTGTTTAAAACTTTCACTATTCTTGCATCAGGACCTACTCTTAAATTTGCTCCACTTCTAATTATTACTGCTTTCTTAAGAGTGTCATCCTGTTTTTGTTCTTCTTCTTTTTTATCTTCTAAAGATGAATTTTCAATCCATCCCTTATATGTCCTAGAATAATTCCCTAGAGTTTCATAGATATCTACTGTTTCTGATTTATTTAAAGTTCCTTCAATTACACCTTCTGGAGTTCTTCTATGAGGTGTATTTTTGTTTAGAACTTTTCTAGAAATTACCCTAGCTTCTTCAACTCTTGTATACTGATCAGATATCCATCCATAGTCTGTAACTAGCCAGCCACCTACCCTAGTTCTTATATATAGATGTTCTCCTATTGGAACAACCCTAACTATTCTTGCATCAGGACCTACTCTTAAATTTGCTCCGCCTCTAATTATTACTGCTTTCTTAAGAGTATCATCCTGCTTTTGTTCTTCTTCTTTTTTATCTTCTAAAGATGAATTTTCAATCCAACCTTTGAATGTCCTAGAATAATTCCCTAGAGTTTCATAGATATCTACTGTTTCTGATTTATTTAAAGTTCCTTCAATTACACCT
>JAEZUZ010000015.1 GCA_023443345.1 Bacillota bacterium | reverse complement strand
ATTATACCTATGGAAATTCCAAGCATTACAGCTAAGTATGAAAATGGAAAAGTAATTTATAATAATGGAGAATACTTTGATATTGACAAATTAGCAAGTAATGGTTCAGTTATTTCAAGCAATACTGCAACTGTAAATGGAGAAGGCTCTAATCCTTCAAGAGTAAAATTAGATAGAGAAAATAAGCTACATATCTTTAAAATTTGGAAAAATTATAATGGAGAAGTAATTACAGGTCAAAGACTAAAGGATATGCCAAATATAACTCTTAAGTTATATAGAACAGACAACTATGGAAATAGAGAGTTTGTTAAAGATATCATCCTTAGCTATGACAACAACTTTGAAGCTATAATTGAAAATCTAGAAGCAGAAGATACCTACATTGAATATCTATCTGATGGAAGTATAAATCATGAGAATTCTTATTCTAAGACATACACATATAGTGTAGAAGAACAAGATATAGAAGGTTTTATAAAGAACAAAATTGAAAATATTGAAGGTGATACTTTAAATATTGTCACTGTATTTGAAAATATAGAGATAAGAGGAAAGATTTTAATTGTAAAGACTGATGCACAAACAAAAGAGAGATTATCTGGAGTAGAAATTAGTCTTTATGATGAAGAAGGAAATCTAATTGAATCTAAGATTACTGATAAAAATGGAGAAGTAATTTTTGAAGGATTGCTTCCTGGAATATATCAGTATAGAGAGACAAAAGCTCTATCAGATTACATATTAGATGGAAAATTCTATACTTTTGAAGTACCACAAAATCAAGAAGCTCTACTTGGTATTAGAAGAGAACTAGTTAATGAAAAGAAATTAGCAACTCTAGAAATACTAAAGGTTGATTCAGAGACTCACAAGCCACTTCCAGGAGTTGTTTTTGCAATTTATGATAGAGATATGAAAGAAATTGCAAGACTTGTAACAGATGAGAATGGCATAGCTGAGATTGAATTAAATCCAGGTAAATACTTCTATAGGGAAGTAGAACAATTATATGGATATCTTCTTGATGAAAATGTATATGAATTAAATATTGAAGGCTATAACAAAATAGTAAAAAGAGTAGTTGAGAATGAGAGTGATCCAAATATTCCAACTCTGCCTTCAACAGGTTCAAAATCAATTTCATATATCTATGGTCTATTCTTAATACTAATAGGTGTATGCACTCTAAAATTAAAGAATGAATAGTTTAAATAGGAACTGGTAAATCCAGTTCTTATTTTATTTCAAAATTTAAAGTACTTTTATAGAAATTGATGATATTAACATAAATAATATTGAAAATCAAAAATTCAGATGATAGAATAAAACGACTTTTAAATAAGGAGAAGTACTATGAAAAAAATATTAAGTATTTTGATATTACTATCTCTTGTTCTTAGTGGTTGTCAATCTAAGACATCAACAAATCAGGAAGTTCCAAAGGAACCTGAAGAGCAGAAAGAGGTAGATGTAAAAGAAGAAGCTAAGGAAATTAAAATTCATGATTTTGCAGAAAATGATGTAGTAATTCCTAATAAAGTTGAAAGAGTAGTTATAGATCAAGTGCCAATTCTTTCAACATATATGTCATTTTTTAGCGGGAAGGCTCCATATATAGTTGGATATGCAGGCTCATTAAAGAAGGTAATAGAGAATACTGTTTTAAGTGAAATAGCACCTGAATTATTAGATGCCAGTGTAACAACACAGGGACAATCAGATCTTAATGTTGAAGAAATTATAAAGTTAAAGCCAGATGTTATTTTATATAATGCCCAAAATAAAAAACACTATGAAGCACTTAGTTCTACAGGCATTCCTCTAGTTGGTTTTCCAACAATTGGAGCTAAAACACCAGCTGACCCAATAAATAGAAATAGAGAGTGGTTTGAACTACTTGCACAAATTTTCCCAAGTGAGAATTTAAATGCAAATATGTTAGATAAAATTGATGAAATGTCTAATGAAATTGCAGCTAAAATAGATAAAATTCCACAGGAAAATAGACCAAGAGCTTTAATCCTATGGAAGTTAGCTGATGCAACTCCAATAGTTGCAGGAAAAGGAACATTTGGAGATTTTTGGTTAAAGAGAATTGGCGTTGAGAATGTTGCTGCTGATACTAAAGGATATGCAAAAGTAAACTTTGAGGATATCTATCAATGGGATCCAGATATAATTTATTTAGATGGACCAGGGCTACTTGATTTAACTCCTCAACAAGTTTTTGATAATAGTGTTGATGGAGTTGACTTTTCACCTTTAACAGCAGTATCAAATAAAAAAGTATATAATACAAAGCTAGGTATGTGGAACTGGTTGACACCAAATCCAGATGCAGGTTTAGTATATGGTTGGTTAGCACAGTGTGCTTATCCAGAAGAGTTTAAAGATTTTGATTTAGAAGCAAAGATTAAAGACTTCTATAAAGAATTTTATAAGTATGAACTTAGCGATGATCAAATAAAGGATATGCTTTATAAATGAGACTTTTAAGATATAATCACAAAGGATTTAAACCCTTTGTGATTGCTTTTTTATGGATAATACCTATTTTATTATTTATTTTATGTATTGGTATAGGAAGAATATGGTTTAGGCCTGATAGAAT
>JAEZUZ010000097.1 GCA_023443345.1 Bacillota bacterium | reverse complement strand
GATCATAAATCCATCTTCTCTAATTACTCCATTTGTCTTTGAACCAAGTCCTATAACTATATCTCTTAAAGATCTATCATTGATATCTACAGCTCTTTTAATAACTATATTTTTAGGATCAATATTTAATTCATTTCCCTGATATATATGGTTATCAAGCATTGCACATAGTAAATTGTTAGCTGTTGTAATAGCATGAATATCACCAGTAAAATGAAGATTTATATCTTCCATAGGGAGCACTTGTGAATAACCACCACCTGCTGCACCTCCCTTTAATCCAAAGCAAGGACCTAAAGAAGGCTCTCTAAGAGTTGATATACAACTAAAACCAAGCCTATTTATAGCCATAGACAGACCTACATTTACTGTTGTCTTTCCCTCTCCAGCAGATGTTGGATTTATGGCTGTAACTAAAATTAACTTTCCTTTATTTTTATTACTCTCTATTAAACTGAGTGGCAATTTAGCTTTAAATTTTCCATAGTGCTCTAGTTCGCTAGGATCTATATTGATCTTTTTTGCAACATCATCAATGTGCTTTAATTCTATTGAGTTTGCAATTTCTACATCAGTTCTCATAAATTCTCCTTAGATCGATAAGATTTAAGAACAGCATTCTATTAGTAAGTGGACCAATACCTCCTGGAACAGGTGTAACATTCTGAGTTACTTCTATCACACTATTGTAATTAAAATCTCCACATAGATTTCCCTGCTCATCTACATTTATACCAACATCTATAAGGACAGCATTTTCTTTTACATAGCTCTTATCAAAAAAGTTTGCTCTACCTATAGCACTTACAAATATATCTGCTTCTCTTGTGATATTTCTTAAATTCTCTGTCTTACTATGAGCTAGAGTTACTGTTGCATCTTCATTGAGAAGTAATAGTGCAACGGGCTTGCCAACTACATTGCTCCTTCCTACTACAACTGCATTCTTTGAAGCTATGTCTATATTGTAGTACTTAATAAGGTGAATAACTGCTCTAGCTGTAGCTGGAGATATCATAGTTATATTTTTAAAAAAGTATCCACAATTTTCATTAGTTATGATATCTAAATCTTTTTTTCTATCTAGATATTGATCTATAATATTTTCATCAATATTTTTTGGAAGTGGCTTTGATACAAAAATTCCGTCATATTCAGAATCATTTTTTAGCGCATCAATTAATTCTTCATTATTTTTTACAAATTTCTTAGTATACTTATATCCCAATTTCTCACACAATTTTTCCTTAGATTTCATGTAATAAATAGTTGCTTCATTTTCATCAGCATGTATATCTAATATGCTAAAATTGTATTTTTTTAACTCATTATCAAGTTCTTCAATTATAGGCTTAGAAAAATATGGCATAAAAACTCCTTTTATACAAGATATCTTTTTTGCTTTAGTATTAATACAGCTATAAATCCTGTTATAAGTCCTGCAATTATACCTGCATATCCAATCAGTGGAAACCAATATAGACTTAATTTATAATTTGAAAAAATAAAGCCAATTGCAATCACCTGACCTAAATTGTGAAAAAAAGCTCCTATCATACTTATCGATATAAGTGTGAGGTGTTTTCTAAATAATTTAAAAAGTATGCTCATAACTACAAGGCTTAACATACCTCCAAAAATTGCATACATAAAGGATACACTAAATCCTCTAAACATGCTTACCATTATAATTCTAAGTATTGTAACAAGTGTCGCCTCTTTAAAGCAATATAATTCAAATAATAAAAGTGTAACTATATTTGCAAAACCTATTTTAATTCCTGGTATACCAAGTAAAATTCCAAAGGGAGTTTCCATATAACTTACAATTAGTCCTATGCTTAAAAAAAGAGTAAGTTTAGTCATTTTATTGACTGATTGCATCATATTTAGCCTCCTCTTCTCCTACTATTTCAATTGAGAGTTGATGTGGAAGACATATTATAGATTCACCAACATTTGATATTGGATTGTGATGAACACATAGTTGTTCAGAACAATTGGCACTTTCAATCCAAACTTTCTGATTTTCTATAACTACATTATTGTATTCTTTTTCATGTTCAACTTTATACTTAGTATCAACATGGATATCTAATCTCTTAATTTCCTTACCATACTGCTTTATTACAACTTGAGTTGTCTTTAAATTCAATTCTTTTATATTGTGTACAAATACAGCAGTAGTAATTAATAAAAGAAAAATCAATACTATGTAATCAACCTTCTTCATTTTATATATTTTAATTTGAACCTTTCATTTGTAATTTTTAATCTATCTTTTAAGCTATCAGAAACATATGTATTGCTATCTTTATCTACAAGTATAACCTCTAAATTTAGTTCTTTTGCCTTTTCAATAGCTCTATCTTTTCCAAGCACAAGAAGGCCTGTAGCATAGGCATCGGCAATCATTGAAGATTTCCCAATAACAGTTACAGAAACAAGTTCACTTTCAGCCGGATAACCTGTCTTAGGATCAAGTATGTGATGGTATGTACTATCTTGAGTCTTTATATACCTCTGATATACACCTGAAGTTACAACTGCTTCATCACTTGAGTCTAAAACTGCAAATATATCTGACTGAGACATAAAAGGGTCCCTTATTCCTATTTTAAAGGGCCTGTCCCCCTTTAATCCCAGTGTATAGGTGTTTCCGCCAAGATTAAAAATGGCACTTTCAACTTTTCTATCTCTAGCTAGTTTTACTAACTCATCACATATATATCCCTTTGCAATACCTCCCAAGTCTATTTGTGAATTGCCTTTTAGTCTTAAACCGAGATTTGTGAGTTCTATATTTTTATAATCAACATATTTTAGATTTTCTTCTATCTTTTGATCATCAGCTATCTTAGGAGAATTTGGATGAAAATCCCATAATTTAGAAATTGAACCAATTGTTATATCAAAAGATCCTTCTGTATTTTTTGATACTTCTAAAGATGCTTTTATGATATCTCTCAATCCCTCATCAATTTCTACAATCTCATCTGATGAATTTGCTTGAGATATTTTATTGTCTGCATAAAATGAATATTTTTTCTCTAATTCTGATATATAATTTATGATCTCATTTGAAACTTCATCTGTACTATTATATAGAACAATATCAATTACTGTATCAAGTGCAAATGTCTCAGCTTTTATCTCTGGCTTCTTTCTACTACAAGAACTAAATATAAAAATAGACACCAGTATTAATATAATTATTTTTTTCATAAAACTCCTCAAAATAATTATACCATAGTTAATTTAATTACTTTATGCTAATATGTATGTATGCTTAAAGGAGGAAATTATGTTTGACTTATTTGTGCTTAAAAGAATAAATGAAGATATCAGAAATAAGCTATTAAATTTACATGTACAAAAGATATATAGTGATTCAAACTCGAGATTTATACTTAAATTTAAATCAGACAGACAGCTTGTAATAAATCTATCTTCCTCTTATAGCTATGTAAATATAATAAGTGAAAAACCATTTAATCAAATAAATGAAAGTCCTTTTTTAATACAATTGAGAACTATACTTGAAAAGAAAAAATTAGTTGATTCTTCTATTGTCAATAATGATAGGGTTATTAAGTTTACTTTTTTTGGAAAAAATCAGCTATATGAAGATGAGAATATCAACATATATGCAGAAATTATGAATAGATATAGCAATATGATAGTAACTAAAGATAATGACACTATTATATGTGCTCTTAAATATAGCCCATCTTCAATTGATACAAATCATAAGATATCAATAGGAAGTCCATATACTCCTCTAAAGAATAATAAGAAGAACCTAAACGATGTAGAAAATTATTCTTTAGAAGACTTTAGAAATATAAGTGGAGTAACTAAAAAATTAGATAATTTAATTAGGCTAAATAATTTAGAAAATAAGTCTGGAAGAGAATTAGAAAGCCTATTTATTAATTCAAAAAAATTCTATCTTCATAAGGATCAAAATAATGTAGCTTACGATTATCATTTAATTAAGAGTTACAACAATACCAAATTTAATGACTTATCCCAACTGATAGATACATTTGTTAGCTATTATTCAAACGAAAATGTCCTTGTTGGGAAAAAATCAAATTATGATAAATTAATAAATAATAAGATAAGTCAAAAGAGAAACAAACTAATTAAATTGAATGATGATATTGAAAATTCAAAAAATTATGAAGTTTTTAGAAAAAAAGCAGAACTTCTACAAGCCTATAACTACCAATTAAAAAATTATACAGACAAGGTAGAAGTCTTTGATTATTATGACAATAAAAATATAGAAATAGAAGTAGATAGTGATAAATCAATAGTTGAAAATTTTAATAATTACTATAAAAAATATGAGAAGTCTAAAAGAGCAATCAATGAGAAAAAAATACAAATCCTAAATACAAATAATGAACTAGATAGACTATCTCAATTAAAACATGACTTAAATTTAGTAAATAGTGAACATGATCTAAATGAATTACTTGATATTCTATATGATGAAGGTATCATTCATAAAAAAAGAAATTTAAAGAAAACTAAGCCTTCAAAACCACTTAAGTTCAAATTTAATGATACTTATTTTCTAGTTGGCAAAAATCAGAGACAAAATCAATCTCTTACATTTGATAAGAAAAATAAAAATTATGTGTGGTTCCATATAAAAGCCTTTGCTGGCAGCCACGTAATAATGCAAAAACAACTTGAAAATGCAACTTCTGAAGAACTCAACTTTGGAGCTAAATTGGCATTATTTTACTCTGAAATAGGTGGAAAAAGCTCAAGTGCAGTAGACTATACACAAGTAAAATATGTAAAAAATCCCTCTGGCAGCACAGAGGGTCAAGTAATATACACTCATGAAAAGACAATTATTCCAAGTGTAGAAATAAATGAAATTTTAAATTATATGGTATGATCTTTGCTACATTCTATCTTTTCTAAAAATTCTTTAAAATAATCTGGCAATGGAGAGTTAAATTCCATTGCTTTTTTTGTAATAGGATGTATAAATTTTAAATCATATGCATGTAGTAACTGATAATCTACATTGCTCTTATTTTTCTTAAATCCATATAAATCATCAAATACAACAGGATGATTTATATGCGAAAGATGAACTCTTATTTGATGTGTTCTACCAGTATACAATTTACAGTTGACTAAAGTATAGTACTTATATAGTTCTAATACACTTACTTGAGTTTTTGAATATCTCCCCTGATCAGATACAGAAAATTTTTTTCTGTTTTTTCTATCTCTATCAATTAAATTCTCAATTGTAATACTGTTCTTTAATCTTCCATGCACAAGTGCAATATAGCTTCTAAAAATAGTCTTATTCTTAAATTCTTCTTTTAAGATATTTTGGACATTGTCATCCTTAGCAATTAATAAAAGTCCAGATGTCTCTCTATCTAGTCTATGGACAATTCCAGGTCTTAGAGGATCATATCCACTTGAAAGTTTGTCTATGTGAAATTTTAATCTATGTACTAGAGAATCATCTTCATTATATACTGGGTGAGTTATAAGACCTGCTGGCTTATTTACTACAGCAATATAGTCATCTTGATATAAAATTTCTAAATCTCTATCTAAAGGAACTATCTCATACTTAATATTTAATTTAATTTCTATCTTAACTATATCTCCATATTTAACTACATCTTTTTTTGTTGATATTTCTTCATTTAAAAAGACTTTTCCTTCTTCAATCAACTTCTGTGCCTTATTTCTAGAGATATCTTTTAATTTAGAAACAAGGAGATCTAGACGTATTTTGTCATAGACCTCCTCAACTTTAAACTCTTGATATTGCAATTGCAACTTTTCTTTCATTTAATTCTATCTTTTCCTGATTTAAGCTATCAAATGAAATATTTGTAGATAAAACTTCACTTGAAATATAATCGTTAAATTTATCAATTACCGATTTTAATGAGTCATCACAGTCAAATACGATACTAATTCTATCGCTTACATCATATCCATTTTCTTTGCGTTTATTTTGAATATGACTTATCAATTCTCTTACAAATCCCTCATTTTTGAGTTCTTCTGTCAAGTGAATATCTAAAATTACAAACAATTCATTCTCTGTCATAACTGTGGTGTCTGGCTTTGGATGAACTCTTAAAATAGTATTTTCTTCATTTAATTCTAATGAATCGTCTCCATAATTTAGAAGATAGCTGCTTCCACTTCTAAGAGCTTTGGCAATTTCATTGCTATCTAATTCTTTTAAAGTCTTTGAGAATAGTCCCATCTTGTTGCCTAGTTGAGGACCTAATACTCTAAAATTAGGTAGTACTTCAAAATTCATGTGTTTATCTACATCACTTTCAAAGACAATTTCTTTTATATTTAATTCTTCTTTTATAATTGATTGCAGATTTTCAAGACTATCTCTGTACTTTGTATCTATATAGAGATTTTGAAGTGGCTGTCTAACTTTAATTGATACAGATTCTCTAGCAGCTCTACCTAGGTTAACTATTCTTCTAGATAGATCCATCCTATCTTCTAATTCCTTATCAGAAAATTCTTCATTTACTTTTGGAAAATATGTCAAGTGTACAGACTTATCTCCGGTTAAATTTCGATATATTTCTTCACTTAAAAACGGCTCTATAGGTGCAGTAAGTTTACATATTCCAACTAGTACTTCATAAGTAGTTTTATAAGCTGCCAATTTCTTGTCATCCATGTCTTTCCAGAATCTTCTTCTACTTCGTCTTATATACCAATTAGAAAAATCTTCAACTACAAATTCCTGTACAGTTCTAGTTACTTGGTGTAAATCGTACTCTTCATAAAATGATGTAACCTTCTCAACTAGAGAATTATACTTACTAAGTAACCACTTATCTAGATCATCTAATTCAACATCTCCTATATTTTTAACATCTACTTTGTCAGTATTTGCATATAGACTAAATAAATTATAGATATTTTCTAGAGTCGAGAAATACTTGCTTTTTACTTCTCTTAATCCATCTAAGTCAAATCTCTTAGGCATCCATGTAGGCGAAACATAGGATACATACCATCTAAGTGGACCAGCTCCGTAATTCTCAAATACTTCAAATGGGTTTACTGCATTGCCCTTTGACTTAGACATCTTCTTTCCGTTTTTATCTAATAGTAAATCTGTAACTAGTACATTTTTATAAGGTGATTTACCTGTGATAAATGAACTTATAGCTAATAGTGAATAGAACCATCCCCTAGTCTGATCTATACCTTCACATATGAAGTCTGCTGGGAATAATTTATCGAAGTTTTCACTATTTTCAAATGGATAGTGCCACTGTGCAAAAGGCATTGATCCTGAATCAAACCAAACATCAACAACATATGGAACTCTTTTCATTGATTTTCCACACTTTGGACACTTGATTGTAACTTCATCTACATATGGTCTGTGTAGTTCAATATCGCTAATATCTTCTTGAGCTAGTTCTATCAATTCTTTTTTAGATGAAACTGCATGTTCATGACCACATTCTTCACACTTCCAAATATTTAAAGGTGTTCCCCAATACCTACTTCTTGAAATTGCCCAGTCTTTAAGATTTTCTAGCCAATTGCCAAATCTCTTTTCTCCTACGTGATCTGGATACCAATTTACTCCCTTATTATTCTCAATTAATTTATCTTTAATTTCGCTCATCTTTATATACCAAGATGGGTGAGCATAGTATATAAG
>JAEZUZ010000093.1 GCA_023443345.1 Bacillota bacterium | reverse complement strand
CTTCTTAACTCTCTTTGTATTTGTAACAAATAGGTCATCGCCAACAATTTGAAGTCTATCTCCAAGTCTTTCAACCATAAGTTGGAATCCTTCCCAATCTTCTTCGTTTAGACCATCCTCAATTGAGATAATTGGGTACTTGCTTACAAGATCTTCATAGTATTGAACCATTTCTTGACTTGTCAACTTTCTTGACTCAGATGCCAAATTATAAATTCCATCTTCGTAAAGCTCGCTTGCAGCAACATCTAGAGCTATAAATACTTCTTCACCTGGCTTATATCCAGCTCTTTCAATAGCTTCAATAATTACCTTAATTGCTTCTTCATTAGAAGAAAGGTTTGGTGCAAATCCACCTTCATCACCTATTCCGCAAAGAAGTCCTTTGTCCTTAAGAACTGATTTTAGGCTGTGATAAATTTCAACGCCCATTCTTAGAGCAGATTTAAAGCTATCAGCACCAACAGGCATTACCATGAACTCTTGAATATCTACGTTGTTATCTGCATGAGATCCACCATTTAAAATATTCATCATTGGTACAGGAAGAACTTTCGCATTTGTTCCACCGATATATCTATCTAATGGAAGTCCTAAATAATTAGCAGCTGCCTTAGCACAAGCTAAAGATACACCTAGAATTGCATTAGCTCCTAATTTTCCTTTGTTTTCTGTGCCATCTAATTCGATTAGTAATTGATCTATTTCTGTCTGTCTAAGAACATTACATCCTCTTAAAGCATCAGCAATTGTTGTGTTTACATTCTCAACAGCTGTTTCAACAGACTTTCCTAAGAAATAATCCTTCTTTCCATCTCTTAATTCAACTGCTTCAAATGCTCCAGTAGAAGCACCTGAAGGAACTTGTGCTGAACCTGTTGATCCATCTTCTAAAATTACTTCTACCTCAACTGTTGGATTTCCTCTTGAATCTAGGACTTGACGTCCATGTACATCATAAATTATCATTTTCTACTCCTTATCAATGATTTACCTGTAAATTCTGCAGGCGGTTTTATATCCATCATATCTAAAAGTGTCGGTGCTATATCACAAAGCTTTCCGTCTTCAACTTCTTTTATATCTTCACTAAATATAAACATCGGAACTGGATTTAGTGAATGTTGAGTACTAACTTTATGAGTATCAGGCATTAACATCTCATCTGCATTGCCGTGGTCTGCTGTTACAATTACATCAAATCCATGCTTTCTACAAACTGGAAGTATTTTACCTAGACATTCATCAACACTCTCAACAGCTTTAATTGCTGCTTCTAAAACACCTGTATGACCAACCATATCTGGGTTAGCAAAGTTACATACAAAGAAGTCATATTCATCACTCTCTATTGCATCAATAAGTCCTTGACAAACTTCATAAGCACTCATCTCTGGCTTAAGATCATATGTTGTAACTTTTGGAGATGGAACCAATTTCCTTGATTCTCCTTCAAATGGCTCTTCTCTTCCTCCGTTTAAGAAGAAAGTAACATGAGCATACTTCTCTGTTTCTGCTGTTCTAAATTGCTTCTTACCTAATGAAGATAGATACTCTCCAATTGTATTTTTAACAGGATCTTTAGTAATGATAAGTCTCACATTTTTAAATTCTGAATCATACTGTGTCATTGTATAGTAATTTAGATTTAAATCTTTTCTTTCAAAGAATGTAAAACCATCTTCAGCTAGTGCTCTTGTTAATTCACGTCCTCTATCTGGTCTAAAATTATAGAATAAAACTGTATCTCCTTCTTCTATTACTTTAGAAGGATCAATTACACATGGAACAAAGAATTCATCAGTTACTCCTGCTGCATAAGATGCTTCAATAGCTTCAAGAGCTGTTCCATAATGTTCACCTTGACCAAACACTATTGCATCATAGGCCTTCTTAATTCTTTCCCATCTGTTGTCTCTGTCCATGGCATAAAATCTACCACTTACAGTAGCAATAGTTCCAATACCAAGTTCATCTATAAACTTTTGAATATCTTCGACAAATCCCTTTCCACTATCAGGAAATACATCGCGTCCATCTAGGATTACATGAATAACTACATCATTTATATTTTGTCTCTTTGCTTCTTCTAAAAGACCTTTTAAGTGCTCAATATGACTATGAACACCGCCATCTGAAAGAAGTCCAATAAAGTGCAACTTTTTATTTGACTCTCTTGTCCTTTCAAACATATCTACTAAGTTTGGTCTTTTAAAGAAAGATCCATCTTTCATTTCGTTAGATATCATTTTTAAAGGCTGGTACATAACTCTTCCAGCACCTATATTTAAATGTCCAACTTCAGAGTTCCCCATTTGCCCTTCAGGAAGACCAACAGCTTCACCACAGGCAATTAGGAATGAATGAGGATATTCTTCAAAATACTTATTAAAATTAGGAACATTACCTAGCCTAATTGCATTTCCTTCAACATGCTCTGTATATCCCCAACCATCTAAAATTATTAGTCCTGCTTTTTTATTCATAGAACCTTCTTAATAATTAACTAGTGATAGGAATGAATCTAATTCTAAGCTAGCACCACCAACTAATGCTCCATCAATATTTTCCTGTGACATTAGTCCTTTTATATTATTTGGTTTAACACTTCCACCATAAAGAATTCTAATAAGTGATGCACTCTCATCCCCATACATTTCTTTAATTGTATTTCTAATAACAGCACACATTTGCTCAGCATCACTATCAGTTGCAGTTTTACCTGTTCCAATAGCCCATACTGGCTCATATGCTATTGTGATATTTTTAAGATCATCTTTTGATACTTGATCTAGAGCTTTCTTAGTCTGTGATATTACAACTTCTTCTGCCTTGCCAGCTTCTCTTTCTTCAAGAACTTCCCCAACACATACAATTGTATACATTGATTCTTCGATAGCTCTTCTTACTTTTTTGTTTACTACTTCATCTGTTTCATTGAAGTATTTTCTTCTTTCAGAGTGTCCTATAAGACTTCCATCAACCTCAATGCTCTTTAACATATCTATGCTGACTTCTCCTGTATATGCCCCATCTTTTTCTTCATGAAAATTTTGTGCGATGACATATACATTGTCCTTTTGCATTTTATGCAGTTCAGCTAAAGCTAGGTAGTTAGCAGCAATAACTACATCTACATCTTTAGAAAAATCTGAATTTAATAGTCCTTGCATGAATTCCTTAGCTTCTGAAACTCCTTTAAACATCTTCCAGTTACCTGCAATTATAGGTCTTCTCATTTCTTACCTCTCATCTAGTGCATCTATTCCAGGAAGCTTTGCACCTTCTAATAACTTAAGACTAGCGCCGCCGCCTGTAGAAATATGACTCATTTTGTCTTCTAAACCAAAACTTGTAACAGCAGCTGCTGAATCACCACCACCAATAACAGTAATAGCATCAATTTCAGCTAATTTTTTAGCAATCGCCCTTGTTCCTTGAGCAAAATTACTCATTTCAAAAGCTCCCATTGGGCCATTCCATACAACTGTCTTAGCATCATCTAATGCTTTTTCATAAAGTTCTACTGTCTTTGGTCCAATATCTAATCCCATTTGATCTTCTTTGATATTTTCATCATCTGTTACATTTGCCTTTTGATCTTCAAATGTAGGTGCTGTTAAATGATCTATTGGTAGAAGAATTTCTACATCTTTCTGCTGAGCTTTTTCTAACATCTCTTTAGCATAGTCTAGTTGATCTTCTTCAACCAATGATTTGCCAATCTCATATCCCTGAGCTTTTAAGAAAGTATAAGCCATAGCTCCACCGATGATAAGTTTGTCTACTTTTTCTAAAAATCTCTCTATTACTTTTATCTTATCAGAAACTTTAGCACCACCTAGTATTGCTACAAATGGTCTTTCTGGTTTACTTAATTTTCCTTCTAAGAATTCAAGTTCCTTATCGATTAGGAATCCCCCAACACATGTTTCTACATACTCTGTAATACCAACATTTGATGCATGGGCTCTGTGAACAGTACCAAAAGCATCATCTACATATATATCGCAAAGTTGAGCAAATTTCTTTGAAAGTTCAGGACAATTCTTTTCTTCACCAGCTTTAAATCTTGTATTTTCTAGTAAAAGAACATCTGAAGCTTTCATGTTTTCAACTTCTTTAATCACTTCATCATTAACTACATCTGCTGTAGATATATATTTAACTTCTTTTCCCAATATTTCTGATAATCTCTTAGCTACAGGTGCCATAACAAGATTTTCTTTAAATTCTCCCTTTGGTTTACCAAGGTGAGAAGCTAATATTACCTTAGCATTATTATCTATAAGATAATTTATTGTCTCTAATGCTCCCTGTATACGTGTCTCATCTGTAATCTTCCCATCTTTAAGTGGAACGTTAAAATCAACACGAACAAATACTCTCTTATTATCAACAGAAACGTCTCTAATACTTTTCTTTGCCATATAGCCTCCATTTATAAAACGAAGGCGGAAGGTAAACCTCCCGCCAATCTCATATTTTATTTACTATTTGATTAGGTTTACAAAATACTTTAATGTACGAACTAATTGAACTGTATAAGACATTTCGTTGTCATACCATGCAACAGTCTTAACAAGTTGTTTTCCATTTACATCCATAATCTTTGTCTGTGTTGCATCAAATAATGAACCATAATCAATTCCGATTATGTCTGAAGATACAAGAGGCTCTTCTGTATAACCAAAAGACTCATTGCTAGCTTCTTTCATAGCATTATTAATTTCATCAACAGTTACATTCTTTTCAAGAATTGTTACTAATTCTGTTAGTGATCCTGTTGGAACTGGAACACGTTGTGCAGCACCATCAAGCTTTCCATTAAGTTCTGGAATAACTAGACCGATTGCCTTAGCAGCACCTGTTGAGTTAGGAACGATGTTTGCTGCTGCTGCACGAGCACGTCTGAAATCACCTTTTCTGTGAGGTGCATCTAGAGTATTTTGATCTCCTGTATAAGCGTGAATTGTTGTCATAATACCTTGAACAACACCAAACTTATCATTAAGAACTTTAGCCATTGGAGCTAAACAGTTTGTTGTACAAGAAGCAGCTGATATAACTGTTTCTGAACCATCTAGTACTTCGTGGTTTACATTGTAAACGACTGTCTTAACATCGTTACCAGCTGGAGCTGAAATAACAACCTTCTTAGCACCTGCCTTGATGTGTTTTTCTGCTTTGTCTTTTGAAGCGAAGAATCCTGTACACTCAAGAACAACATCTACATCAAGTTCTCCCCATGGAAGTTCTTCTGGGTTAGCATTGCTTAGAACTTTGATTTCTTTACCATTAACAACTAGTTTGTCATCTTTTAATTCAACCTTGCCATTGAATCTTCCTTGAGTTGAATCATACTTGAATAGATGAACAAGCATATCAGCTGGAGTTAAGTCGTTAACTGCAACTACTTCCATACCTTCTGTTTCTACGATTTTTCTTAAAACTAGACGACCAATACGTCCAAAACCGTTAATACCTACTTTAACCATTATTGCCTCCTGTAATCCTTATGATTTCTTTTGCACAACTCTCATCTGTAACGAGAGTAAGGTTATGATTTATATGACTTACAGCAATGATTGCTCTTGCCTTTTCCTTTGAATAAGCCAACGCTAAAATTCTTTCTAAACTCTTGTAGCGTTCAATTGATATCCCAAAGGAAGAAATTTGATCAATCACTTGTCCGTTATCATTAAAATAATACCCAAAAGACTCTGCTATAGCATTATTTTTTTGCAACATTTCTAAATATTTTTCATCGACATGTCGCATTTTTGCCATAACATCAGATCTACCAATACCAAATACAAGAGTATCAATCATAGATATCTTGTTTAAAGTCTGAACCATTATTGGATCATCCTTTATTGAATTTAGCAAAGGTGAACTTAGAGTATCTGGTGTAAATAAGGGATAAAATTTTGCACCTAATTTCCCAGCTAAAATTGATCCAACAGTATTAGCTTGATCATGAGTGCTACTTCCAATACTGCCTCTTGCTGCCACAACTTCAACATTGGCAAATTTCTCTGGATAGGCTCTCACTATAGATGCAACTGATGAACCTCCAGTTATGCCTAAAACTTTTGTATTTTTAAGCATTTTTGAAAGCTTTCTAATACTTGATTCGGTCAACAGCTTTTCCTGGTCTGAACCATTTTTAATGACTACGACATCCTTTATTTTTAAGATCTCTTTTAGTCTTACTTCAAGCATTTTTAAAGAGTCAAATGACTCTAGAAAACTGCTAAAATCCCTGAGCAACTCAATCCCCTTTTGAGTTATAGACAATCCTGTAGAATTTTGAGTTATAAGCCCTAAATCGGCTAAAATGTAAGCTTCATTTCTTATTTGTCTTTCAGAAATTTCTAAGTCCTGTGAAATAAGTTTTCTTCCTACAATTCCCTTTATTTTTACAAGATTTAAAATCTCAAGTCTTCTCTGCAATAGCTCTCTTGACTCTGGAACTATTTCCCATATTTTAGACATTGAATCTCCTTGGTACGTTTTTGACCAACCGTGCAATATCGTACTTTAGGACTAGTATATCACATATTTTATCTATTTGATACCTTTATAATAAAATATTTTTTTAACATTTTTAACATTAACATATATAAAACTTTTAATTAAACTTAAAAACTTGAACTAATTCTGTACTAATAGTATAATTTACTAATATTGTAGATAAGGAGAACATATGTCAAACTTGCTAACTCTCTATGATACATTTCATAAATGTTTTATAAGAGATGATAGATATTTAATGCTACTTAATGGAATTAGTATAACAATAAGAATTGCACTTGTTGCCTCTATCCTAGGAATATTTATAGGTATTTTAATAGCACGATGCACTCTTTCAAAAAATAAACTCCTTAGATTAATAGGAAAAATATATACAGATGTCATAAGAGGCACTCCGTCAGTTACCCAACTCATGATAATATACTTTGTAATATTTGCAAATGTTCACTGGGAAAAATGGATAATAGCTGCTATAGCTTTTTCTATAAATTCAGGTGCCTATGTATCAGAAATAATAAGAGCTGGAATATTATCTGTAAATAAGGGACAGGAAGAAGCCGGTCTATCTATTGGTCTAAACCACAGACAGACAATGCGGCTAATAGTACTTCCACAAGCTATAAGAAATATATTTCCAGCACTATGTAATGAGTTCATAACTTTATTAAAAGAAACAGCAATAGTTGGTTATGTAGGACTTGTAGACATACAAAAAGCCGGAGACTTTATAAAAACTGCTACCTTTGAAGCTTTTATGCCTCTTGTTGGTACAGCAGTTATATACTTTATAATAGTAAAAATTTTAACAATTATACTTTCAAAAATAGAATTACATTTAAGAAAGAAAGCGTAAGGAGATATTATGAAAAAAACAATATTAATTTTTATGTTGGCAACAATTGCTATTTTTTCAGTTGCCTGCTCAAAAAAAGAAGAAAAATCAGAAAGTTCAACAGGAGATAAGGTAATTTTTGGAACTAACGCAGAATTTCCACCATTTGCATTTGTTACATCTAAAGATCCTATATTTGATCAATTTAGCGGAATAGATATGGAAATAACTAAATTTATCGCTCAGGACAATAACTTTGATGCAAAAGTAGAAAATATGGAATTTGATGCATTAGTATTGGCACTAAATAATAAACAGGTTGACTTAATTATCGGTGGTATAACAATAACTCCAGAGAAAAAAGAAGAAGTGGACTTTTCTATACCATACTATAATGCAACTCAAGTAATGATAGTTAATAACAACTCAGACATTAAATCTGCTCAAGACTTAAAAGATAAAAAAATAGCTGTAGTTCAAGGTTATACCGGTGAAGTTGCAGTAAAAAAACTTGGATATGAAGCTATTTCATTTAAAAATGGCGCTGATGCAGTACTAGAACTTTCAAACAATAAATGCGATGTAGTTGTAATTGACTCTGCAACTGCAGACAAATATATTGAGAATAATAAAGATCTTAAAATTGTTAAAGACGACTCAGCATTTGATAAAGAAGAATATGGCATTGCAGTTCCAAAGGGAAATAAAGAACTTCTTGATAAAGTAAATTCATCAATTCAAAAAATATTAGATCAAAAGTTAATTCAAGAATGGGAACAAAAATACTCAAATATAGAATAATAAATTAAAAACAAAAAGAAGCGAGTTCAACCGAACTCGCTTTTAATATTCCCATCATCTAATACTATTTAAAATTGTAGTCTGTCAATATCTTTTCTCTATTTAAAGCCTTATCTCTGAACCATTCATATTCACTAATAGCAATATATGATCCAGCTATATTATATACATTCTTATAACCTAAATTTCCTAATGCTCTTACCATATTGTAACTTCTCTGGCCAGATCTACAGTGGATATAAACTGGTCTATCTTTAGGTATTTCATCAAGTCTATCTCTAAATTCGCTAAGAGGAATATTTACTGCATTAATCAAGTGAGAATTTTCATATTCTGCCTTTTCTCTGGCATCAATTATAAATTCATTGTTCTCAACTAATTCCCTCACCTTTGTAATATGAACTTGTTTATATTCTCCATTTAAAATATTTAGTCCAACAAGTGCTGCATAATTTACTACGTCTTTTGCTGTGCTAAATAAAGGAGCATAAGCTAATTCTAATTCTGCTAAATCTTCTAAGTTACCGCCCATTGTAATCATTGTAGCTATAACATTTATTCTCTTGTCTACTTCTCCTCTACCTACGGCCTGCGCTCCTAATATCTTACCAGATGGCTTATGAAATACTAACTTAAAGAACATCGGACTAACGCCAGGCATTAAACTTACCTTATCAGATGGAACAATAAAGGCTATATCATAAGGTATATCGTTATCATTACAAGCTTTCTCATTAAGACCTGTACAAGCAGCATTTAAATCAAAACACCTAACAACGCTTGAGCCAATTACACCACGATTTTTAGAAGGTCTATTGTACATATGACCAGCTGCAGCTCTCGCTTGTTTTTGAGCAGGCCCAGCAAGTGTAAGTCTAGTAGGCTTTTGAGTAATTAGATTTGTAACCTCTATTGCGTCTCCTACTGCATATATATTTTCATCACTTGTCTGATAGTTATGATTTACTTTTATAGCTCCTCTTTCAGTCAATTCTAATCCAGCTTCTCTAGCTAATTTTGTATCAGGGCTAACACCAATTGCCATAATTACAGCTTTAGCATCAACTTTTCTAGATGAATTGAGTTCAACATAATCTCGATCTATTCTTTTAATGCCATCATTTAAAATTAATTCAACTCCTTTATTAGCTATTTCTCTGTGAAGTATTTGTGCCATATCATCATCAAATACTGTCATAACTTGAGGTGCCGCTTCGATAAGTTTAACTTTCTTATTGGCATGAACTAAATTCTCAATTACTTCTATACCTATAAATCCACCACCAATTACAGCTACATCTTCAATATTATTCTCATCAATATATATCTTAATTCTAGCTATATCTTCGACATTTCTTACAGAAAATACATGCTCTAAATCTATTCCCTCTATACTCTTAGGCATAATTGGATTTGCACCTGGAGACAACATTAAATAGTCATAACTTTCTCTATATTTCCTGTTTTCAACTAGATCCAAAACTTCCACTGTCTTATTTTCTCTATCAATAGATATAACTTCAGAATTTACTCTGGCATCAATGTTATACTGTTTTTTAAACTGTTGAGGTTTCATAAGAACTAATTTAGAACTTGGATATACAACCTCACTTAGATGAAAAGGAAGTGCACAGTTAGAAAAAGAAACATTAGGTCCTTTTTCAAACATTATTATCTGAGCATTTTCATCTAATCTTCGAACTCTTGCTGCTGTTGAAGCACCACCAGCAACACCGCCAACTATAAGTATTTTTTTTCTATCCATAAAATTCTCCTGTTTTACAATTTCATTACATTGAATAATACCCAAAAATATTTTTTTTAAGATCCCAATACAAATAAAAAACTCTAGAACTCTAGAGTTTTAATATTTTCTAACTTATATCAGTCTTTTTTAGCTTTTTTAAGCAACTTCTTGATTATCTCTGTAGATTCAAGAAGAGGCTCTATACTTTCATCATTATTTATATAATCTATTATTCTTGCTAAATAAGGAGCTATATTTACCCTGTGAAGCCATGGTTTTTTACAAATCTCTTCGTCTATGTAATTTAAATTTGTAGTATAAACTGACTGTATTAATCCCTCTTTGCAAGCCTTATCAAACTCATCAATACCTGAAGTAAATAGAGCAAAACTTACTGCTACAATTATTCTTCCTGCATTCATCTCTTTTAGCTTTCTGGCAATTGAAAGTATGGAATCACCTGAAGAAATCATGTCATCTGTAATTAATATATCCATATTTGAAAGATCACGACCAACATATTCTAATGATTCGATAGGATGAGATCCCTTTACTAATTTAGAATAATTTCTTCTTTTATAGAAAAAACTCACATCTGTATTTAATACATTGGCATAATATATTGCTCTGTCCATTCCACCTGTATCAGGAGAAATTACAATAAGTCTATCTCTATCAATAACTAGATCTTTCTCGTTTTTTATTATCTCCTTAACTATTTCGTATGTAGGAAATATATTTTGGAAGGTAATTAGAGGAATTGAGTTATCAACTGTTGGATCATGAGCATCAAAGGTAATTACATTGCTTACACCTAAATGTTGTAACTCCTGTAAAGCGAGCGCACAATCAGCTGACTCTCTCCTTCTCCTTTTATTCTGTCTGCTGGCATATAGAAGAGGCATGATTACTGTTATTCTCTTAGCTTTTGCTGAAAGTGCAGAAACCACTCTCTTTATATCCTGAAAGTGTTCATCAGGGCCCATATTATGAACTTTTCCATGAAGCGGATAAGTTATGCTGTAATTAGATATGTCGCCAATTATGTATACGTCCTTGCCCCTTGTTGAATTTCCAAGGACAACTTTACCCTCTCCATTTGCGAACCTAACCTGATCTACCGAGAGCTTGTAACTATCGTCATTTCTCACATATTCATAGCTTGAAAACATCGCAGATTGATGCCTTAAGTCTACAAGAAATTTATCTACTGAATCCCCAAAACTTTTTGCCGAATTTAAAACAACTAATGAAACTGTTCCATTAGGATGTTGATTAGAACCAGACATACTCCCCTCCCATTTGTCAAAAAGGCCTGCACATGCAGACCTTAATTGTGATCTAATTTTAGTATATCACATTCTAATATAGAAGTTGGAAAATCTTAGCAATTATTAATATTACTCCAACTACATATGTTATTGATGGAATATCCTTTGCTTTTCCAGAAAATAACTTGATAAATATGTAGCTCACTACCCCAAAGAATATACCTTCTGAAATAGAATAAGCAAACGGCATTGCTATTACAGTTAAAAAAGCTGGAATAGATTCAGAATAATCCTCTAAATCTATATTTTTAATAGGACTCATCATAAATGCACCAACTATAATTAAAGCAGGTGCTGTAGCTACTGGAGGTATTGCTAAAAATATTGGCGAAAATATTAAAGCAAGTAAAAACATACAACCTGTTGTAAAAGAAGTCATACCAGTTCTACCACCTTCAGCAACACCTGAAGCACTTTCGACAAAAGTTGTAACAGTTGAAGTTCCTAGAGCAGCTCCCACTGTTGTTGCAATAGCATCTGATAAAAGAGCCTTGTCTATATTAGGAACATTGCCATTTTTGTCTCTCATATTTGCCTTTGTTGTAACACCTACAAGTGTTCCGACAGTATCAAATATATCTACAAGTAAAAATGTTATTACAATAAATGCCATTTCTGAAGTAAAAATATCTGACCACTGGAATTGTAAAAATGTTGAAGAAATACTAGGAGGTAGTGCTACAAGACCTTGATATTGTGTCAAAGAAAAAGGAATACCAATTAAAGTAAGTGAAAAAATACCAATTAATAATGCACCCTTTACCTTAAGTATTAACAAAATAGATATAAAAATTATTCCAAATAGGGATATCAATATTTCTGGAGAATTAAGTGGCTTCATTCCTATAATAGTTCCAGCTTCACTAGTAAGAAGCCCAATATTAGCCATACCAACAAGTGCAATAAACAAACCAATACCTACTGAGATTGCATTCTTTATTGCGTTTGGAATACTTTTTACAATAGCTTCTCTTACCTTAAATATAGATAAAATTATAAATATAAGACCTTCAAGAAAAACAGCTGTAAGTGCAAATTGCCATGGTTTACCAAGTCCTAAACAAACTGTATAAGTAAAAAATGCATTTAGACCCATACCAGGAGCTAGCGCAAAAGGCAATTTAGCATAGAATGCCATTATAAATGTACCAAGAGCTGCAGAAAGTGCAGTTGCAACAAATACTGCTCCCTTGTCCATACCTGCTTGTGATAAAATATCTGGATTAACAGCAAGAATATATGCCATAGTCATAAATGTTGTTAAACCAGCACTAATTTCCCTAGAATAATTTGTATTATTCTTTTGAAAATCAAAATATTTGGCGAAAAATCCCTGATTTGAATTCATTCTACCTCCTAAACACGAATATTTTATAACTTATTATAACATATTGTTCGTAAAAAAGTATGTAAAAATAAAATTAACCAGCAAAATGCTGGTTAACTCTAGACATCTAATCTATATTTTTTTGTTTGAACTTCTTCACTTATAAGTTTTAAGAAATCTTCATAGGTCATTTCATTCATAACTCCATCTATGAAGTGTCTTGGAGTAAATTTATTTTCTTGCTCTTCCTTATCGCCTACAACTAACATATAAGGTATTTTTTCAAGTTGGGCCTGTCTTATTTTATATCCAACTTTTTCATTTCTCTTTTCTACAAACACCCTAAAACCGTTTTCTTTTAATTTTTCTGCAATAGAATCAGCAAACTCTACATGTTTCTCACTTACTGGTATAATTCTCACCTGCTCTGGAGCAATCCAAAGTGGGAATTTACCTGCGTATTGTTCAATTAGAAGACCTATAAATCTTTCAATAGCACCAAGTATCGTCCTGTGTACCATAACAGGTCTAGATTTTTCACCCTTCTCATCTACATAAACAAGATCAAACCTTTCTGGCATTTGGAAGTCCAACTGAATTGTAGCACATTGCCACTTTCTTCCGATTGTATCTTCTAATTGAAAGTCAATCTTAGGACCATAGAAAGCACCATCTCCTTCATTTATATTATAAGACATACCTATTTCTTCTAATGCTTCTTTAAGTTTTTCTGTAGCTAGATCCCACATTTCAATCTCACCCATAAAGTCATCAGGTCTTGTAGAAAGATCAACACTATACTTAAAACCAAATGTGTTATATATTTCATCAATAAGTCTTATAATTCCCTTTATTTCATCTTTTATTTGAGATGGCAACATATATAGATGGGCATCATCCTGTGTAAAAGATCTAACTCTCATAAGCCCGTGAAGTGCCCCACTTAGCTCGTGTCTATGAACAAGTCCTAATTCTCCCAATCTTAAAGGAAGATCTCTATATGAATATAGTCCATCTTTATAGATAAGAATACTACCTGGACAGTTCATTGGCTTAACTGCATAGTCTTCTCCATCAATTTTTGTAAAATACATATTCTCTTTGTAGTGATCCCAGTGTCCAGATTGATGCCAAAGTGCTTCATTTAAAATAATAGGTGTCTTTATTTCATGATATCCATCTCTTGCATGCAACTTCTTCCAGTAATCTTCTAAGATATTTCTAAGAATCATACCCTTAGGAAGGAAAAATGGGAATCCTGGGCCTTCTTTATGCATGCTAAAAAGTCCCATTTCTTTACCAATCTTCCTATGATCGCGTCTCTTAGCTTCCTCTAAGAAATGAAGATATTCATCGAGCTTTTTCTTTTTGTCAAAGCTTATTGCATATATTCTCTGAAGCATTTTGTTCTTTTCATCACCCCTCCAATACGCACCAGCAATTGAAAGAAGTTTGATTGCTTTGATCTTTTTAACATCAACTAGATGTGGACCTCTGCATAAGTCTCTAAATTCACCTAAATCGTAATAAGAAATATCTGCATCCTTATCAAAACCTTCAATTAAATCTACTTTATAAATTTCATTTTTATCTTTGAAATACTCTAACGCCTCTTCTCTACTGACATCTACCTTTACTAGTTTGTGACCTTCTGAAACAATTTTTTGCATTTCTTTTTCAATCTTTTCAAAATCCTCTGGAGTAAATCTATGTTCTGTATCAAAATCATAGTAAAATCCATTTTCAATAGCTGGTCCAATTGCAAATTTTACATCTGGATAGAGTCTTAGAATTGCTAATGCCATTACGTGAGCAGAGGTATGCCAAAAAATCTGCATTGCTTCCTTGTCATTTTCACCTACAAATCTTACATTAGAATCTTCTTCAACATATTCTTGTAGACCCATAATTCTATCGTTAACTACAGCTCCATAGCTTTCTTTAGCCAGTCTATCAGATATAGATAGTGCTACATCGTATAGAGTAACTTTTTTATCAAATTCTCTTACACTTCCATCTGGCAAATATATTTTCATAATATCTCCTTATCCCTAATAAATAAAAAAGAACCTCCCTATAGGGCGATTCTCGCGGTTCCACCTAAACTTATTTCTCTTATTCCCTTAACGCAGGATTACGTCTAGCTTATTTCGCTAGAAGCTCAAAAGTGGTACTTGATAGCTATATTTAGGACTTTACACCATCCAGTCCCTCTCTAGAAAATTTCACTATCAAACATATCTTTTTCATAGCAATTAACATTATACCCAATTTTATAGTTTTGTCAACAAAGGTCACAAATGATACGCATTATCAATACTTTAAGCCTTGTTGATAATCATTATATTTGATTAAAAAATTTGTGTTTTTGTTTTATTTTTATTGTTATAAAAATTTCATTGGTTATAATTAAGAATATAAAGGAGGAAAGATATGGCATATGTAATTCAAGATTCTTGCATAGCATGTGGAGCATGTGTGGCTGAATGCCCTGTAGATTGCATCTCTGCTGGTGCTGTATATAGCATCGATCAAAGTCAATGTATCGACTGTGGAAGTTGTGCTAACGTTTGCCCAGTAGGTGCTCCTGTACAAGAATAATAAGGAATTTGGAAAAGGGGATAAGTGCTTTTTAGCACTTATTTTTTTATAAAAAAAGAAAATAGATAGTTTCCTATCTATTTAAGCTCAAATTTTGACTGTGTAAGTTGATATATCTTAGATATAAACTTAAGCACTGATTTTTCTTCATTAAGAGTAAGATCTGATAAAAGCTTATCTATTACTTTTTCAAATCCCTCTGTAAGTTGCTTTTCATAACTCTTTCCAAGTTCTGTTCTAAACAACATTCTCTTTCTTGCATCTTGAGGATCTTTTATCTTTTCAATCAACCTCTTGTGCATAAGTTCGTGAAGAATATTTTGCCCCTTCTTTCTTTCATAACCATATATCTGTAAAAATTCAGACATTGTTATTCCATCATCCCAACGCATTAGGATGTACATTTCTTCGATACTCAAATCTAATTCTGGTATCTTATATTCATTGTATATTATGTATTTATCAAGAACTATGTATAGCCATTTCTTGATTTCTTTATTATACTGTGCCATTATTCCTCATTTAATAAATATGTCATTGTCATAAGTGAATCAACTAGGTGAATATTTTCAATTATATAATTATCAGGACCAACTAAGTCTACAGAAGTAAAGTTCCATATAGATCTAACTCCAGAAATTATAAGTCTATCTGCAACACCTTGAGCAACTTTAGCAGGAACGCACAAAAGTGCGATATCAATAGGATTTTTCGCTACATATTTCTCAAGATTGCTCATGCTCATTATTTCTCTTCCGTTTATATTTCTTCCAATTTTTGAGACATCATTATCAAATATTGCTTTAAGTTCAAAACCATAATTTCCAAAATTATACATAGAAAGAGCTGTACCGATATTTCCAACTCCAAGTATTATCATACTATAACTTCTATTTAAACCAATAATTTTAGATATTTCATCATATAAATGTCTTACATTATAACCATATCCCTGCTGTCCAAACTCTCCAAAATGATTGAAGTCCTGTCGAATCTGGCTTGCAGAAAAACCCATAATGTCACTCAATTCCCTTGATGAGGTTCTATCAATCCCATTATTAATCATGTCTCTTAAATATCTGTGATATTTTGGAAGTCGCCTTATCACTGACATTGATATATTTCTCATAGCTCCCCCTTACGGAATTCTATTAAAATTTAAAATTGAATATTTAAATAAATTTATCTCCTTGACTGTATTCCGCCTAAGTCAACAACAAATTTATACCCAGAATTAATTAATTCTTCTGCTGCGATATTGCTCCTTGTCCCACTTTGACAATATAGAAATACAGGCGTCTGCTTTTTAAATTCATTATCTTTATTAAGAAGCTCATCCAGATTGAGCAATTTAGCTCCTTCTAAGTGTTCGTTCTCATATTCTGCAGCACTTCTAACATCATATATCTCTATATCTCTATACTGGCTTAATATATCTGCATATTTGATGTCCATCATAAGTGGTTTACTTCTAAGCTTTTCAACTTTACACCATTTGTCTGCTACAAGTTTATATTCATCACCAACTACAGGTTCTCCTTCGATAACACTTATATCTACAACAACAAACGGCTCAACTTTCTTTCTTAAGACCAATAATTCTACTTCTTTTTCCTTCACTCTAAAAACTATTGCTCTCTTATGCAATTCTTTCTTGTTCATAAATTCATTAATCTTCTTTAACATTTTTACCTCATATTAATTATATCATAAATAAAAAAGTATATTTTTGTAAAAAAATTTAACATTTGTTATACTATTTCTTGGAGGTTTTTATGATATTGCTTTCAGCACACGCAATAAATAAGTCATTTAATGAAAATGTAATTTTAAAAGATGTAAATATTACTATTCAAGAAAAAGAAAAAATAGCATTAGTAGGAAGAAATGGTTGTGGAAAATCAACCCTCCTTAACATACTTACAGGAATACTTGAAAGCGATTCTGGAACCATTAATTTAAAGAAAAATATAGAAATAGGATATGCAAAGCAATTTAGCAATCAATTTAATGCTAAAAACCTTCTTGAATACTGTCTGAGTTCATTTGAGGACTTACTTGTTATAGAGCAAAACTTAAGAAAATTAGAAAGAGAAATGTCTAATACAGACAATATAGAGAGCATCTACAATAAGTACTCAAATCTAAATGCTGAATTTGAAAGAAAGGGTGGTTATGAAGTCGAAAGTCGTGCCAGAGGTGTTCTAGTAGGGCTAGGATTTAGCGAAGAGGAATTTAAAAGAGATCCCTCTACTCTATCTGGGGGCGAGCAAAACAGACTTCAGCTTGCTAAATTACTTTCAAAAAACTATGACCTTTTGATTTTAGATGAACCCACTAACCATTTAGACCTAAATGCAATGACATGGCTAGAAAATCACCTAAATAATTATCCCGGATCAGTTCTATTTGTAACACACGATAGATATTTTATCGATAAACTTGCTACTACAATTGTTGAGCTTGAAAATCACACTATCAGAACTTATATAGGAAATTACAATCAGTACATAGAGAAAAAGCGAGAAATACAAGAACAACTGACAAGTCAATATATAAATGAGCAAAAGGAATTAAAAAGGCAGATAGAAATTTTGAGAGTATTCAAAGAAAGAGCTAAGACAAATGAGAAAAGTGCTAAAAGGGCAAGAGATAGAGAAAAGAAAATCTCAAAAATGAAACTTATTGATAAGCCATTTGAAGACAAAAGAAGCATAAGATTTCAACTAGAAACATGCTCTAGTATCCCTCAAGAAGTACTTACAGTTGAAAATATAAATAAGAGCTTTGATAAGACTGTTCTTAAAGACATATGTTTTAAAGTATATGCAGATGACAAAATTGGATTGATAGGTGAAAACGGAAGTGGAAAATCTACTTTATTTTCAATACTTTCAAAAGATTTAGAACCTGATAGTGGAAGATTTACCTTTCATCAAGGAGTATATCCTTCCTTTTTAACACAGCATCACTCAAAAATTAATAGAAATAACAATCTAATCAAAGAAATAAATGACATATATCCCTCGCTTGATCACAACATGATCAGAGATATGTTATCTTCTTACATGTTCTATAAAGAAGATCCTTTTAAAAAAATAGAAAATTTAAGTGGTGTAGAACTCGCAAGATTTGTGTTATTTAAACTTTCTCTAGAAGATAATAACTTCCTACTACTTGATGAACCA